>JAGOEH010000342.1 GCA_017997825.1 Candidatus Delongbacteria bacterium
CCCCTCGACTGGCCAGCGGAGACACAATCCAACCCGGACAATCCACCCTGGATAAGCTGGGAAACCAGGCCGAAATTATCCTGGATAAGCTCCACCTGATTCTGACTAATCTCTCCACCCTGACCGGAGACGAAAATCAAAGCCGGATAACCCAATTGATTGACAACCTTAATTCTTCTCTGTCCGGTCTGTCCCTCATGATGCAGGATAATCGTCACTCGTTCGCCGCAGGGATGAAAAATATGGATCAGATCACGCACAATCTGATCGAAACCACCCGACGGACCAACACCCTGTTGGCTAATTTGGATACCCTGACCTCTCCCCAGCGGTTGGGAAGCACCTTGGACAACATTCATCAGATTTCTGAACAATTGAAAAAAAGTCAACTTGACAGCCTCAGTGCCAACCTGAATCAATTATTGATCACCTCCGATCAGGCCATGGCCAATCTGAACAGCCTGCTTTTAACCAACCGTCAAGATCTGCGGCGGAGTGTCAGTTTGCTTAAAGAAACCCTTGACAATCTGGACGAATTCTCCAGACTGATCAGCGAGGATCCGTCCATTCTGATCCGGGGTAAAAAGTTACCCGAGATTAACCGATGAGAAGCCACCTCTTTTTGATCGCCGGTCTTATCCTTTTGCTCCGTTGCGGCCAAACCATTCCCGAACGCCATTATTACCTGCTGGATTATCCAATTCTGCCGGGCACAGTCCATCATATAAAATCCGATGAACGCTTCGCTCACCGCCTTCCTTTCATCGTCCAGATGGGAATGCTGACCATCCCCAAAATCTTTGACCGCTCCAATATTACAGTCCGATACACCACGACGCAATTGAATTATTACCGCTATCACCTGTGGGCTCTTCGGCCCGATGAAAACATCCGGGATCTGATTTACCGACATATTTTGGCAGCCGATATTTTTGAGGAATTCAGGCAGGACTATACCCGTCTCCATCCGGAACTTGAAATCCGGGGTGACATAATCAGTTTGGAACGCTATGAATACAGGGATGAAAAGGTATCCAGTTTCAGCGCCCACCTGGAAATGCGGATAATGCTGGTCAATCTTAAAACCGGGCAAATCCGTTCTGAACACTACTTCAATCGGAACGAGACCCTGTACCAGGCCGAAATGAATCGCTTTGTTCTGACACTATCCCAGATCATCAAAGAAGAGACCGATGCATTTATCAAAAAAATTCTGGATACCCATGCCTCCCCCACCTCGCCCTAAAAGGCGGCTGATTCTTATTGTGTGCTGGTTCTGGCTTGCCGTTCCAACCTATTCCGACTCCGCCTTTCAGGAATTCTATCGGCAATTCACTCACACCTGGGATGCCGATCCACCCGAAATCCAGCAAAAAAAGGAAGGCACTCTCCTTCCCAAGAATCTGGGCGGTCTTTTCATTCCCACCATGTCAGCCTCTAATACCGAGCCTCCGCTACAGATCATTCAACGGCTGAAAAACCGTGAAGAAATCATCTATGATCATGCCCTGACCAACCGGACCTATATTTTAGAACCCGGCCAATACCGTGTCGTCGCCATGTCCGGCGAAATGACCTTTTCTCAGGTTGTCACCGTCAAACTTGAAGAAATCACCATTCTGATGCCGGAATGGGGGGGGATTTCGTTCCAGGTCCAGGACGAAAACCGGAACTATATCAAGGAAACCTTCGATATCTTCAACATTATGGATAAGCAGAACAAAAAGGTGATGACATTCAGCAGTGATAATGCTGAAAATGTCGATAAAATGCGGACCTATTTTCTGCCTCCCGGATTGTACAAAATTGTCCTATCCGGCACCAGCGTCAATACCGAGGTCGATTTCTGCACCTTCACACTGCTGCCGGGGCATTACATTCCCTATATGATCGTCCTGGAGGAAACCAGCCGTCATTTTCAGGGTAGCGGCAATATCAACCGGGAAATGCAGCAGACCAAAATCCGCAACTGGCGCTTGAATGCCGCTTGGCATGGAAGCTTCAACTTCACCCACGCCAACGATGTCACCTCCGACAACTTCGCCACCAACTACCTATTCTCTTCCACCCCGGAATTCCAAGCCAAATATGACAGCCGAACCCACTTTTTCTCCAACCGAACCATCATGGAAGAGGGATGGAACAAAGAAGGCAGCGGGAACCTGATCAGCTATCTGGACAATCTGGAAACCAAAAATGTCTTTATCCTTAAATTCTATAAGAGCATGGGTATCTATGGCCGCTTCAATCTGTCAACCCGGGTTTTTCCTACCTATGCCCGCTACGATGAAAACCGGACACTCTTCCTGTTCGATGCGGACAACCGGCTGATCTCCATCCACCGCGACACCCGGCAGGTCACACTCGCTCCCGCCTTTTATCCACTCAATCTGAAGGAAGGCACCGGACTGAATCTGACCATTGCGCCATCGTATCGATTCTCCTTTTATCTGCGCAGCGGCCTGGGCTTTAGCCAGACCTACAATACGGATGTATATTCATCCCTGTCCGGGAATGATTCCAGTTTCATCCGGTTGAAAGACTCCAAGCTGCAGGGAATTGAAGCCAATCTGAATGCCCAGATCTATCCGGCTTCTCATATTTATATACTGACCGAATTTGACATGCTTTCTCCCTTCAATTCCCAAAACAAAATCATCTATGAACTGGAAACCATCATCAACATTCGGTTGCTGAAATCCATTTCATTGGATTACACCCTCCGTATCAAGCAGGATAAGAATATCAGTGATATTGTCCAGCGTGAACAGATTGTGATGCTCCGATATTCCTATTATTTCTTTTAATCCGAT
>JAGOEH010000343.1 GCA_017997825.1 Candidatus Delongbacteria bacterium
TTCCATGTGGAAGCCGAAGGCATCGGTGAATATGTGGGAAAATTCGCGGTGATTAAATAAGGCGGGGGAGAAATCATGAAAAGAATAATACTCATTTCAATCAGTTTTCTGTTTCTTGTTTCTCTGGCCAGGGCGGATTTCGATAATGTCGGAACCTCGGTACTGACATTCCTCAAAATTCCGGTCGACGCCAGAGGCAGCGCCATGGGCGGGGCTTCGTCCGCCATGGTTAACGACGTCTCGGCTCTCTATTACAATCCGGCCGGAGTGGCCCGTCTGGAAGGCGCCCAGTTGATGTTCTCCAATGTCGATTGGATCTCCGACCTGAAACTGAATTACCTGTCCGCAGCCTACCATTTCGGAAATATCGGAACCTTCGGTATCAATGTCACCTATCTGTCAATGGGAAAAATGAAATTGACCGATTGGAAGGATCCGACCGGTTCCGGTATCAAATTCGATGCTCACGATCTGTGCCTGGGCTTGGCTTATGCCCGGGAACTGACCGATCGCTTTTCCTTCGGTACCCAAATCAAGATCCTGCAGGAAAAGATCTATACCAGCTATGCCAATGGATTCGCCATCGATTTCGGATTCCAGTACGATACCCCCTTCAAAGGATTACGGCTGGGTATGGCCATGAAAAACCTGGGTTCCAAGGTCCGAATGGACGGCACCAATCTGATCGGCAAGGGCCAGTATTATGAGGAAAATCCGCAGACCCCTAACGATATTCCCTATTACCTGGAGACCAAGGAGTGGAATATTCCCCTGAGTTTTCAGTTCGGTCTGGCCTGGGATGTAATTTCGGGGGAAAAATACAAGATAACGGCGACCTCCGATTTCATCGACGAAAACGATCAGGATCAGCGATTTCAGGTGGGCGGCGAGTTCAATTTCCTGAATATGGCCTTTCTGCGGGCCGGATACAATCCCCAGTATGAAGACAGTAATGGTCTCAACTTCGGTGGCGGCTTGGCCTATCATTTGCGCAACAGTCCCTATGGATTCAATCTGGACTATGCTTACTCGGATCTGGGATACTTCGATCCGGTACACCGCTTTACCTTTACTTTCAAATTCTGATGGGATGAATCAATCCTGAAAAGCAAAGGGCGGCTCGATTGAGCCGCCCTTTTTTTAATGTGTACGCCCGGCAGGGGGAACTGTTAGCCGACCACCCTATCCACGACCCTTTTAGGGTTTTCGGATCAGCTTCTGGAATTCGGTCAGCACCAGGATCAGCGAACCGATACCGATGGTCAGGAGCAACTGGGGCAGTGTCAGACCCCGGGTAGTGAAAAAGGTTTGCAGGAAGGGAATATAGATAGCCCCCAGTTGAAGGATAAAGGCTAAGGCAATCATCCCGGCCATGGTCCGGTTGGACATCAGGCCGATTTTGAAGATGGAATCCCGGTAGGATCGAACGCCGAGAGCCTGGAACATCTGGGCAACGGCCAGGGTCGTGAACAGAATGGTCTGCCAGTTTTCAATCCGATTGACCCAGCTCACATAGCCGGCCAGGATGGCAATCAGGCCGATGGCCAGTCCCATCAGGATGACCTGCCGCAGCATCACGGCATCGAAAATCGGTCGATTGGGGGGATAAGGAGGGCGCCGCATGGTGTTGGCCTCAGCCGGTTCCATTCCGATCCCCAGTCCCAGCAGTCCGTCGGTCAACAGGTTCAGCCATAGCAGTTGCAGGGGAAGCAGGGGCATCGGCATGCCCAGGAAGGGCAGGATCAATACAGCCAGGATCTTGCCGATATTGCCGGCAATCGAATACTGGATAAATTTGCGGATGTTGTCGAAAATTACCCGTCCCTCTTCGACGGCGGCGACAATGGTACTGAAATTGTCGTCCCGCAGCACCATATCAGCTGCTTCCTTCGAGACATCCGTTCCGGTAATGCCCATCGCTACCCCGATATCAGCTTTTTTGAGAGCCGGCGCATCGTTGACCCCGTCTCCGGTCATCGATACGATGTGCCCTTTCGCCTGAAGGGCTTGGATGATCTTCAGTTTGTGTTCCGGCGAAACCCGAGCAAATACCGACACGTTTTCCACCATCCGGCTGAATTCCTCCATCGGCATCTGATCCAGCTTTTTCCCGGTCAATACCTGGTCGTTATCGGCGATACCCAATTGCCGGGCGATATGCAGGGCGGTCAGCGGATGGTCCCCGGTGATCATCACCGGCCGGATGCCGGCTCGACGGCAGGTCTGTACCGCCGGCTTGACCTCTTCCCGGGGGGGATCGATGATGGCAAACATCCCCACAAAGATAAGTTCCTGCTCGATCGTATCGGGAGTCAGATCGCTTGGCAGCTCCCGGATCGGTTTATAGGCGGTGGCCAGGATCCGCATTCCCTTTTGGGCAAATTCCAGGTTGGATCGATTGATCCGTTCCACCATCTCCGGAGTCATCGGGGATACGGTCCGATCATGATAGATGCGGTTACATACCTCCAATAGCCCGTCAACTGAGCCTTTGGTGAAGACTAACCGGTCATCGGGATCGATGCCGTCATCACTCATCCATTCCACATTATATTTAAGCCGGGATCGTTCCGGCTGCTGATGGATGGTGCTCATCCGCTTGCGGTCGGAATCGAAGGGTATCTCTCCGATGCGGGGGAACAGTTGGTCCAGCCGATTCTTTTCCAGACCAAAATTGGCGGCGGCAATAGTCAGGGATCCTTCGGTCGGATCACCCAGGGCGGTATAGCTGCCGGTTTCTGCCTCATGTTTCAGAACCGCGTCATTGCATAGACTCCCGATGGTCAGCAGCAGACCGA
>JAGOEH010000344.1 GCA_017997825.1 Candidatus Delongbacteria bacterium
CGATCATGAAAAAGAGCTGGGTGTAGCCATGATCGATATGGGAGGGGGAACCTCCGATATCCTGATCCTTCATAACGGCGCCATCCGTCATACGTCCGTCATTGGATTGGGGGGGAACAGTATCACCGATGATTTGGCCTTTGGTTTGAGCGCCCCTAACGAGGAAGCTGAACGCCTTAAAAAAACCTTCGGATGCGCCATCGAGGATGAAGGTGAGGATCTGGATGCCGATATTGAAGTCAAAGGGGTTGGCGGGCGTAAACCCCGTTCGGTAACCAAAGCGGTCCTCAACCGCATCATCCAGCCCCGAGTCGAAGAGATTCTGATGCTGATTTTTCGGGATATCAAAAAAACCGATTTTGTCGATCTGTTGGGGGCCGGAATCGTCATGACCGGCGGGGGATCATTGCTGCGCAATATCGATATCCTGGCCGAACAGATTTTCGAAAAACCAACCCGTATCGGGATACCCAAAGGATTCGGCGGATTGACCAATCCTGCCGCTGATCCTCAGTACGCTACCGGGATCGGGTTGTGCATGTATGCTTTTGAACATGACCAGGAGGGAAGTATCTCAACTCCCCTGAAACAGGATTCCTTCAAGGTTATTGTCGATAAAATGAAAAACTGGATTAAAGAATTTTTTTAAAAACGGAGGGTTCGATGAATTTTGATCTGGATTACGCTGATTCCACACAGCAAGCTCGTCTTAAGGTCGTCGGTATCGGCGGCGCGGGTGGTAATGCCATTAACCGGATGATCGAGTCCGGTTTGCAGGGAGTTGATTTTATTGCCGTTAATACCGATAGCCAGGCTTTGGAACGGTCTCTGGCACCGATCAAGCTGCAGATCGGATCCAAATTGACCCGTGGTTTAGGGGCCGGAGCCTCTCCGGAGGTCGGTTACAATGCGGCGGAAGAAAGCCGTGAAGAGATTAAAAACCTGTTGGCCGACACCGATATGCTCTTTATTACCGCCGGAATGGGCGGTGGTACCGGGACCGGTGCCGCCAGCGTCATCGCTGAGATCGCCAAGGAAAATCATATCCTGACCGTCGGTATCGTGACCCGTCCCTTTGTGTTCGAAGGCAAGGTCAGAACCCGTAATGCCGAATTCGGTATCGAAAAACTAAAAGAACACGCCGATACCATCATTGTGATTCCCAATCAAAAACTGCTCTCGATCGTCCCTCGCGATATGCCCTATTGTGAAGCCTTCCGTAAAGCCGATGAAATCCTGTTCTATGCCACCGAAGGAATTTCTTCCATCATTACCGAAACCGGTTACATCAATGTGGATTTTTCGGATGTCAAAACCGTGATGCGCGAAAAAGGCGGGGCAATCATGGGTACCGGTATCTCGTCCGGCGATAAGCGGGCTTCAGACGCCGCCCAGCAAGCCATTTCTTCACCCCTGCTGGATGACATTTCCATTTCAGGCGCCAAGGGTGTACTGATCAATATCACCGGCGGATTAACCACTACCCTTAAGGAAATCGAAGAAGCCGCCAATATTATCACCAATGCTTCCGGGGATGAAGCCAATGTTATCTTGGGAACCTGCATGAATGAAGAAATCGGGGATAAACTGAGAGTGACCGTCATTGCGACCGGATTTCAGGAAAAGAAAAGTGCCGTCGAAAAGAAAAATTCATTGAATCCCGGTATTCAGGAGAGTCTTCCCCTCTTTAATCCAGGCTCGGAATCCTCAACTAAAAACCAGTCCAAAGGATTTACCGGAAAGCGGATCACTCCGGATCAATATTTTTCCCGTTACAAAACCGGTACCGACTTGGAGATCCCCGCCTTCCTGAGACGACAAATGGATTGATATGCCCTTTCCCGCAAGGCTTGAACGCCAAAGGCGGAACCTGATCGGCCGTGAAATCCGTCTGATCGATCCCTATCGCCACTCAGGGGGAATTCGGATCCTGCTGTGCTATCCAAATCTCTACCCTCTGGCGATGAGTTCGCTGGCCTGGCAGGGGGTCTACCACCTTTTTAACGCTTCACCCCTGTTCGAGTGTCACCGATCGACCCTGGAATTCTCCGTTCCCTTGGGCTCGATCGAAACCGGCCAGAATTTTTATGATTATGATATCGTCGCTTTCCACTTCTCGTATGAACTGGATTATCTGAATTTTCTTGATATCCTGAAAAACAACCGGATTCCTGAATATCGTGAAAACCGTACCGGCCGGTATCCCTTGTTTATGGCCGGAGGATTGTGCGTTACCGTTTTTCCGGATGTGATCGAACCCTTTTTTGATGTCATGGTTCAGGGAGAAGCCGAATGTCTGATCCGGCAAATCGAGGAACGGATCGAGGCCGGTGAGGCGGTCCGAATACGGATGGACCGCGGGAAGATACTGGAGCTGTTCAGCCAATTGGACAACCTGTGGGTGCCGGCTTGGAATTCTAATCGGGGAATTCAGAGGATTCACAAGCCTTTGGATGATCCTCCCTTGTTTACTCCGCTTTCCAGCCGGGAGCGTCACTTCCGTAGTGAATTCCTTTTGGAAGTCAGCCGGGGCTGTCCTTCCGAATGCTCATTTTGTGCAGCCTGTCACCTGAACAAACCTACCCGCTTCCGATCCCGGCATTCCCTGATCGAAACCCTCAACCGCTTTTTACCGGATCGAATCCGGCAGGTCGGTCTGGTCGGTGCAGCGCTGGCTTTTCATCCGGAGCTGAAAAACCTGCTGAATGACTTTCTCAATCTGAATCTGCAAGCCCACCTCTCCTCTCTGCGACCCGAAATTATCGATCACGAACTCTGCCGGCTGCTCGACCGA
>JAGOEH010000345.1 GCA_017997825.1 Candidatus Delongbacteria bacterium
TTTCTCCCTTTTCGAACAGGACTCCGACCTGTTTCATGCCATCCAGCAGATAGCGATTGATGATATCCATGGCCGAATAACGTTCCAGGGCCTGATCAAGTAATTCTCTGAGTTTGGTTTTTTCACCCCCGATGATGGATTTCACCAGTTGTTCCTCCAGGGGTAATGCCTGACGGGTTAAACTTTCGGTCGGCAGGTTGGATTCACCGGCTGCGTAGTTGATGAGTTGATGCAGGGGGTCCTGATCCTGATCGCGTAGATTGAAGATCAGGCGGCGGCAGAGCTCAATCTCTTCCTGGGGAATGGCCGAGAAGGGCCTGATTTTTCCGGCATGGAGAATGGCGGCATCTAGTCCGGCCTGGATAGCGTGATACAGAAAGACCGAATTGAGAATCGGTCTCAGCCGGGTGGACAGGCCGAAGGATATATTGCTGACTCCCAGCAGGGTATAGCAATCGGGATGGAGCTGTTTGAGACGCCGGATGGCCTCCAGGGTTTCAAGTCCGGCGGTTGCCAATCCGGATTCGCCGGTGGCCAGGGTAAAGGTCAGGGTATCGAAAAAGAGATCAGCCGGCCGTAATTGGAATTCATCAACCGCCAGACGGAACAGTCGTTCGGCTACTTCCAGTTTGCGGTCGGTGGTTTTGGCCATTCCTTGTTCATCGATGGTCAGGGCGACGACCGCTGCTCCATATTTTTTGACGATCTGCAGGATCCGGCGGGCTTTATTACCGCCGTCTTCCAGGTTGATAGAGTTGACGATGGCGCGTCCACCCAACTGTTTCAGTCCGGCTTCGATGACGGCCGGTTCGGTGGAATCGATCATGATCGGCACATTCAACTGCAGGTTCAGTTTGGCCAGGAACTGGGGCATGTCCTCGATTTCCCGGCGTTCGGCATGGGCCACGCAGACATCCAGGACATGGATCTGTTCCTCCTGCTGCTGCAGGGCGATCTGGACCATGCCTTCCAGGTCGTCGGCCAACAGGTGATCCCGGAATTGACGGCTGCCGTTGGAATTGGTGCGTTCCCCGATCAGGAGGGGCTTGGGCTGGACCGAAAGCTCCTGGCGGTCATAAAAGGAGGCCAACGCCGGTTCGGTGACCGGCGTCTGCCATGGTGATACCGGGATCGATTTCAGGCTGTCCGCCACGGCCCGCAGATGGATTGGAGTGGTGCCGCAGCATCCGCCTACCCCCCGCACCCCATAGTCCCTGACAAAATGGGTCAAACTTCCGGCCAGATCTGCCGGACTCAGATCGTACACGGTTTGGCCATGCTCGGAACGCGGCATCCCGGCATTGGGCAGAACCGTGATCGGGAAGGGGGAAATCCGGCTGAGGGTCTGGATATGCTCCAGCATGGCCTGAGGCCCGGTAGCGCAATTGAGTCCCAGGGCGGCAAGGGGAAAGGGTTCGAAGGCAGCGATCACCGCTTCCATGCCGGTACCCAGCAGCATCTTGCCATTGGGCTGCATGGTGACCTGAACGATGATCGGTATAGCGAGATTTTTTTCCTGCATGATTTCCAGGGCGGTGATCAGAACGGTTTTGGCCTGCAGGATATCCTGGACGGTTTCGATCTGAAGCAGATCGACACCGCCGTCAATCAGTCCCATGATCTGGGGGTGATAAGCCTCCGCGATCTGATCAAAACTCAGGTGGCCCAGTGAGGGGAGTTTGCTGCCGGGTCCGATCGAGCCGGAAACGTAGCGGGGTCGGTCGGTGTCGGAGTATCCGTCGGTACAGCGGCGGGCCAGTTCCGCCGCCGACCGGTTCAGCCGATAGGCTTCGTCTGCCAGCCGATACTCGGCCAGGGTGATCCGGTTGCCGCCGAAGGTATTGGTCTCAATCACATCACACCCGGCTTCCAGATAGTCCCGATGGATGTGTTCGATCACGTCGGGACGGCTGATCGTCAGGTATTCATGACATCCTTCATATCCGGCATAATCGGCCGCCGTCAAGTCATGCTGTTGTATGCAGGTTCCCATGGCCCCGTCAAAAACCAGGACCCGTTCCCGGAGCACCTTTCCTATATCATGGTTTTCCAACTCGCTATCTCCTTTATTGGCTATGGATTTCCCATCGAATCGATCCGGCGGTTGATCGAGGGTCATTGATCCCCGTTATATCCCAGGTTGTATGTGATCTGCGATAATCTGCTCACGGTGCGCAGTGATCACGTCATGACTGTGATTCTTAGAAGGAATCCATACCCGTCCGGGCCGGAAATGGTTCCGAGCGATCGATCCGGTCATCCAAATCAATATATGTAAATCGGAATAGAAATCAAGAAAAAATTATCCGCTCGAGGCTTTTCCGGTTTTAGACTTGACAGCCATCGGCATTTTTCATAAATTGAGTCGGATATGAAGTGACGAAATCCAAGTATTGACAACCATGATTATTCATCGAATCGTAGTGGCAGCAGCAGGCAACATGAAATCAATAAGGAGCGGACCATGCGTTTTTTCAGTCAATTGATCCTGTGTTGGCTTGGATTAGTGTTATTGATCGGAGCCAGTCCATCCGATACGCTGCAGGTGGAGGACATCCTGAACGGGGACCAGATGGGAAACCTGACGTTTTCACCCGATGGGGAATGGGTGATGTATATTAATCGGGCGGTGGATGTCAAGGAGAACAAGCGATTGGGACAGGTCTTTCTTCAGCAATGGAACCGGCAGGCCAAGCCGGTACGGCTTACCGATGAGAAATTCAGTGCCATCAAAGCTCTTTTTTCGCCTGACGGTAAGCAGGTGGCGGTATTGGGCAAGAGTTCGGACCAGAA
>JAGOEH010000086.1 GCA_017997825.1 Candidatus Delongbacteria bacterium
GTTGTATCTGGTCTATTTCCGTGATCTGGTACAGTTCAAAAAGGTCAATCCGGTCGGTAAAAAGTATTAACCTGAATTCGAGGCTGTCATGTCACTGTTTTTTAAAAAAACCAAAACCCTGGAAAATCAGATTGATGATTATCTTGATCTGGCCATCAAGGGCGGCTTGATTCTGAAGCTGGGCATCAAGTCCTATCTGGACGGTCAGATCGATGATTTTGAGAATCATCTGAGCCATCTTCGGGCGATTGAAGATCATGCCGATGAATTACGGCGTAAGGTGGAGATCGAGCTCTATACTCGAACCCTGATCCCGGAAGCCCGGGGGGATGTGCTGGGTTTGCTGGAGAGTTGTGATAAGGTGTTGAATACCTGTACTGAAACCCTGCTGGAGTTCTCGGTTGAAATTCCCCAGATCCTGCCGACCTTAAAACAGGATTTTTTGGATATCGCCGATTCCTCCATCAATTGTCTGGAAAATACGGTCAGCGGAATCCGGTCCTATTTTAAGAATATTGATGCGGTTCGGGATTATGTGACCAAGGTTCAGTTTTATCGTAAAGAAACCAACAAGATCGCAGAAAAGATCAAACGTACCGTATTTCGTACCGATCAGCCGCTGAGTACCAAAATTCATTTGCGTTACTTCACCTTTCACATCGAACGGATCGCCGAGTTGTCGGAAGATGTGTGTGATCGGCTGTCAATCGCTATTATCAAGAGGTTTGAGTAATTGGATACCACCATACTTTTTTTTGTCAGCAGCGGATTGTTTCTGGGGTGGTCGCTGGGAGCCAACCATGCGGTCAATGTATTCGGGACCGCCGTTGTATCCAAGATGGTGAAGTTCCGCACGGCTGCCATGATTGCCGGATTATTTGTAATCCTGGGATCGGTGTGCGGTGGCGCTGGAACGACCAAGACCCTGAACGATCTGGGAGCGATCAATGCCATTGCCGGCAGTTTTGCCGTCGCTTTGGCCGTGGCACTCTCAGTCACCTGGATGACCCGGGCCCAGCTTCCGGTTTCAACCTCGCAGGCTGTAATCGGGGCCATTATCGGATGGAATATCTTTACCGGATCCCCCACCGATTACCATTCGTTGACCCGTATCCTGTTCAGTTGGGTGGCCAGTCCTCTGATCGCCTGTGTATTTGCGTTTCTGCTGTATAAACTGCTCAAAAAAACAGTCCTGACCTGGCGAATCCATCTGCTGGAATTGGATAATTATACCCGGGTCGGATTGGTGGTCATCGGCGCCCTGGCTTCGTATTCATTGGGAGCTAATAATATCGCCAATGTCATGGGTATGTTCATTTCCGCTCCCTTGTTCGAGAACATCACGGTTTTTGATCTATTCACCCTGACTGGGGTCCAGCAGCTTTTTTTGCTGGGAGGGGTATCGATTGCGGTCGGGGTTTTTACCTATGGGTATAATGTGATGAGAACGGTCGGCAAGGATCTTTACGAGATCTCCCCTCTAACAGGTTTCATTGTGGTGTTGGCTGAGTTTCTTGTTCTGACCCTGTTTACCTCGCAGAGTCTGGAGGCCTTTCTGCTCAAGCGCAATCTGCCGGCCTTTCCCCTGGTGCCTCTATCTACGACCCAGGCCTTTATCGGGGCTGTGATTGGGGTTGGCTTAGCCAAGGATCCGCTTTCAATCAATTTCAAGGTTTTCGGTAAGATTGCGACCGGTTGGGTGGTGGCTCCGGTCAGTGCCAGTCTGATCACCTTTCTGTCGCTTTTTTTCATCCAGAATGTCTTTGAGCAGAAGGTGGTCCACCTGGTCCCTTATGAAATCTCGTCAAGTGTCATCCAGGAATTGGAGCACAAGGGGATTCCGGTCCAGTCCCTGCAGGAATTGATGGGACAACGCTATTACAACAAGAAAGCTTTTACCAATGCGATCAAAGGCTGTCATCATTATGACAATGATCAGATTGTGATGATTTTTCAACTGTCGATTATCGACAGTTTTCGAATCGATTCCGGATTGATTCATCCGGATTCGGATTGGATGATGCTTTCTCCGGAGCAGATTGAGCAGTTGAAATTGCTGCATGGTACAAGCTATCAGCGGCGATTGGATTTTGAAAATGCGGTTTATCAAGATCGGAATGGATGGGGCCATACCGGCAACAAGCTTCATGATAAGCAGATTGATGAATTGAAGCTCATGATGGAGGCCCTTTTCCGGATCAGGACTATTCCGGATCGATCGGGTTCTTCTGAATAAGGAGCCGTGAGTTGGTGTTGAATGGCAGTGAGCGTAATGTCTGATTTATTATAACCCTATACCAGAACGGAGTGGATATGAAACGGTACGGAATGATTCAGACGGTATGGTTGATTCTGTTGGTCGTAATGAGTATCGGACCGGTTGTGGCCCAGGATTCAAGGGTTCCAGGCGGGAATGACAAGACGGTGTTGAATCCCGAAGCTCGTAACGGCAAACTGGTTTTTGAATCGGCCGACAAGAGTTTTCAGTGGTGGTTCGATTCGCGGATCCAGATCGATGGAGCCAAGTATTTTGAAAACAAGAACAAGATGAGTGATGGAACCCTATTCCGCCGCCTGACCTTTGCCATGAAATCGACATTGTGGAACGACTGGCAGGCCGAGGTGGATTTGGATTTTGCCGAGGCGACTTTGGATCTGCGGGATATGTGGATTCAATACACCATCCCGGGCAAAACCATCTCACTGCGGGCCGGAAATTTCAAGGAACCCTTTGGAATGGAACGCTTGAACAGTTCGCGATTGCTGACCTTCCTGGAACGGACGGCCGCCACCAATGCCTTTTCCATGGGACGCCGGATGGGCGGAATGGCTCGTTACTGGAACAATCTGGGACAGGTTTCGGCCGGTGTTTTTGGGCATGAAGCCGGCACCCGTATCGACAAAGGAACCCGGGATGAAGGCTATTCGACCAATCTTCGGGTAACCGTTGCTCCCATCAATCAGCACGGCAAGAACCTGCATATCGGTCTGGCCGGTACTTACAAAATTCCCGATGCGACTGATGATCTGGCTGAAAATACTATCGAGATCAAGACCCGGACCGAAACCTATGTCTTTGATCCCAAGCTGCTGCATACCGGTGACATCACCGATGTCAACTATTATAACCGTTACGGCGGTGAACTGATGATGATCTATGGTCCGCTCTATGTCCAGAGCGAATACATGATGACTCAGATCAAACGCTGGTACGGCAAGGAAACCGTCGATCTGAACGGCGGTTATGCCATGCTGACCTATACCCTGACCGGTGAGACTCGCTATTACTATCTGGATGAAGGAGAGGTCGGACCGATCGAGGCTCCCCGCAGCAAAAAGGGAGCTGTAGAAGTGGCGGCCCGTTATAGTATCATCGATCTGGATGATCCGACCGCCGGCATTCTGGGCGGCAAGTCCAATCAGCTGATGCTGGGAATCAACTATTATCCCAATCCGAACATCAAGCTCCAGTTCAATTACTCGCTGGTCGATCTGAATGAGAATGCCACCAGCAAGAAGAAGTTCATCGGTAATGACGACCATTCGTTTATCCAGTTCAGAATTCAAGCCTCGTTATAAGATTGAAGGAGGATATGATGAAAGCCACGATGATGTTCATGATAGCTGTTCTGTTAATGCTGGCGATGGGATGCTCGAGGGATGAACCGGCCAAAATCGTCAATCCGCCGGTGGTGGAAACCCCGACCTCCATCAAGATGAATGAGCTGTATGCCAAGGGAACCGCGGCTGATCCGGATTGGGTGGAACTCTACAATCCGGGGACATCCCCGGTCAGTCTGAACGGCTACAAAATCTATGACCAAGGCGGACAGACCGGCAGCAAACCCAAGCTGGAATTTCCGGCTGAGGCCGTCATTCCTGCCAAGGGATACTATGTAATTGTGACCGATGTCGATACCGACGCCGGTTTTGGTATGTCCAGCGGAGGGGAAGATGTTTGGCTGGAAAATGACAGCAGTCGGGTCATCGATCAGATCAAGTTTCTGCCCCATGAAACCAACCAGACGTACGGACGGTATCCGGACGGCGATTCGACCTGGCAGGTTTTAAACACCATGACCCGTGGAGCGTCTAATCAACAATAAATAGTAAAAAATCTGACCAAAGTGAGCAGAATGAATCGATTAGTTGTGATGGTCCTTTTGACCGGTCTGATGGTGATGTGCAGTCGCCATCAGCCGGGTTCGGATCCGGTGACCCCGGAAACCGTTACGGCCCTGCAGGAGATCGGAGAATATCAGACTGAGATTCCCGAGCCTTCCGGTATGGCTTATAATTGGAAAACCAAAACCTTTTGGGTTCCGGCCGACGGAAACTCGACGGTGTACGAAATGGATTCCCTCGGTAAAATTCTCCATTCCGTCACCATCGCCGCTCAGGATCTGGAGGGTATTGTATTGACTGAGAATTGCGATACCATGGTAGTGGTTGAAGAGGCCAATCAGTTGGTGAGCCGCTTTCTGATGGACGGAACCAAGCTGTCTTCCTTTGCCGTCAGGGTGGCGGCCAGTACTAAGAATGCCTTGGAAGGCATCACCATCGATCAAAACCATCATCTGATTGTTTTGAATGAAAAAAATCCGATGATGCTGGTCGAATTCAACCAGGATGTTGAGATTTCAAGGCTTGAATTGAATTTTTCCGGTGATGTTTCCGATATCGATTATGATGAAACCGATCATACCCTTTGGTTGGTGAGTGATGAGTCCCGGATGGTACTGCATCTTTCACGCAGCGGAGAGCTTTTGGGACAGTGGAGCGTGCCGTTTTTAAAGGGAGAAGGGATTGCGGTGGTCGGTCAGAAAATCTATATTGTCAATGACAATGACAGCAAACTGTATGTTTTTCATAAACCGTAATAAAATGTGAAGAGAACGGTTCGGTTTGGGCTGTTCAGGAACAATAACCAGGGGGCTTGTATGAGTAAAGCCATAGCGCGAATCAGCTTATGGATGGTAATTATTTTTGCGTTGGGGAGTATGGTAGTGGTGGCCGATTCGGTCAAGATGAACGAGATATTTTCGCAGGGTACCGCTACTGATCCGGATTGGATCGAGCTTTATAATCCCGGTACTGCCGATGCCGATATCAGCGGGTACAAAATTTATGATAGCGGCGGGCAGAGTGGGAGTAAGAGCAAGAAGAGCATTCCGGCCGGTACCGTGATCCCGGCCAAGGGATTTTATGTGATTGTGACCGATACCGATGATGAATCCGGATTCGGACTCTCCAAGGGCGGGGAGGCCGTTTGGCTGGAGAATGCCGTCGGGACCGTGATCGATACCGTGGTCTTTGGATCGACCACAACCACTCAGTCCTATGGCCGCATCCCTGACGGCGGCGTGTGGCAGGTGATCGACGTCATCACCCGGGGCAGTGCCAATTCGCCAGGAAGTCCGGTCGTTACCATTTTAATGAATGAGGTTTTTTCGCAGGGAACCGCTACTGATCCGGATTGGATCGAGCTTTATAATCCCGGTACCATCGATGCCGATATCAGCGGGTATAAAATTTATGATAGCGGCGGGCAGAGCGGCAGCAAAACCAAGAAGAGCATTCCGGCCGGTACCGTGATCCCGGCCAAGGGATTTTATGTGATTGTGACCGATACCGATGATAGCACCGGATTTGGGCTCTCCAAAGGCGGGGAAGCGGTGTGGTTGGAAAATGCCGAGGGATCCATCATGGATACCGTCGTTTTCGAATCGACCACGGCGACTCAATCCTACAGTCGGATCCCTGACGGCGGCGTGTGGCAGGTCACCGACGTCATCACCCGGGGCAATGCCAATTCGGCCGGTATTCCAGAGGTCCTCATCCTGATGAATGAAGTTTATTCCCGGGGGACTTCCGAAGCCCCGGACTGGGTTGAACTCTATAATCCGGGTAGTGCGGATATCGATATCAGCGGGTATAAAATTTATGATAGCGGCGGGCAGAGCGGAAGTAAGCCCAAGAAGAGCATTCCAGCAGGCACGACGATTCCGGCCAAAGGATACTATGTAATGGTAACCGATACGGATGATGAATCCGGATTCGGTTTGACCACCGGAGGAGAATGGGTCTGGCTGGAAAATTCTTCCGGTCAGGTTATCGATTCGGTTCTCTTTGCTTCGATGGAAGATACTCAGTCTTACAGCCGGATCCCGGACGGCGGCGTGTGGCAAATCACCACCATCATCACCCGGGGGAGTGCCAATGCGGTTGAAATGGCCGGCGGTTCGGTGGTAATGAATGAGGTTTATTCACGAGGTACGGCGGATAATCCGGACTGGATCGAACTCTATAATCCCGGCAGTGAGACGGTGGATTTGAGCGGGTACCTGATCTATGACAGTGGCGGCAAGAGCGGGAGTAAGAGCAAGAAGGGTATTCCGGCCGGCACGATCATTCCGGCCAAAGGATACTATATAATGGTAACCGATACGGATGATGAATCCGGATTCGGTCTTTCCAGCGGCGGGGAAACGGCCTGGCTGGAGAATGCCGCCGGGGTCCTGATCGATTCGGTGAATTTTACCGCCATGGATACCAACCAGTCCTACAGCCGCATTCCGGACGGCGGAACCTGGCAGCTGGTCAATACCATCACCCGTGGTTTTTCCAACAGTCCAACCTCCATCTCTGATCCCGGTATGCTGAGCAGCCGATTCCGACTGGAACAGAATTATCCCAATCCCTTCAATCCTTCCACCCGGATCAACTATACCATTACCTCATCGGCTCATGTCAAACTGACGGTGTATGATGTTCTGGGCCGGGAACTGGTGCGCCTGGTGGATACCCGGCAAGGGGCCGGAAGCTATGCCGTTACCCTGGATGCCTCCTGCATGGCGGCCGGAATGTATTTTTATCGCCTGGAATCGGATGGAAAAACCCAGATTCGCAAAATGATCCTGATGAAATAGGTCGTATTGCGTATGGAATAACCGGAACTCCCCATCCGGTTTGCACAAACGGGAAGCTTCGGCTTCCCGTTTTTTATTTGTGCGCTCGGCAGAGCCTACCTACCTTGGATCCGATCTAAACCTGGCTGTAATTGTTGCCGAGTCCAGCTCCTATCAGTTTAAACCGGCGGTTTATCCTGTTTTTAAGATAATCGGACCGAGTGATTCAGTTTGGGATTGACTATGGATGGAAAGATGGTTATTATAGGATTTGGATTTTGAATGGACGGTCTCTCCTTCACTTGGAATGATTGAAAAGGATGGATATGACGTTGAGCAGGGCTGAATTTTGTCGTCTGGTGATTTTACCGTTACTGGGGATACTGGTTTTGTCGGCGGGATTCCATTATTATAATTGGGATATTGCGATGGCGGAGTACTTTTATTCTCCGTCTTCCGGATGGTATTTAAAGGATGCCCATCCCTGGGATTGGCTTTACGATTATGGCACCTGGCCGGGATTTTTGGTTACGGGAACGGCGCTGGTGATCGGTATCGGTGGATTTTTTGTGCCGGAATGGCGGAAATGGCGGAGAGAGTGCGGGGTTATTCTATTGACCTTGATCATCGGTTCGGGATTGATTGTCAATAGCGGACTGAAGCAGCACTGGGGGCGACCCAGGCCGCGCCAGATCATCCGATTTGGAGGGAACGCCGAGTTTATGCCGCTGGGAGTACCAGGCAATCCGGGGGGAGGCAATTCATTTCCCTCAGGTCATGCCTCGATGGCCTTCTATTGGATGAGCCTTTATTTTGTTTGGCGGCATCACAAGCCTCCAACTGCCCTGATATTTTTAGCGGTCGGGTTTGTCTATGGACTGGTGATGGGGATGGCACGCATGCTTCAGGGCGGTCATTTCGCCAGTGATGTACTATGGGCCGGCGTCATTATGTATTTTACTCCATTGTGTCTTAGCCTGTGGCTGATTCGGAGACCGGTCCATGACGCTTAAGCAAAAGGTCCAATTGATCCATCATCTGTTGCGTCACCGTCATCTGATCATTCAACAGCATCGTGACATCCAATCCATTTTTGAGCATTATTCTTTTTTTGATTATCTGCTGGATGATTTTGCCGAAAAACCGAAAAAATGGCCGGATTACCTCAAAGCCGTCCATTATGGCGTATGTGACGAGATCTTCAATTATTCAGCCAATGTTGATGCTCTGACGATCAATACGGCCCTTCAACTGATCAAGAAATCCAGGTGGCCGTTTTATGTCGGTTTTTTTCAGGCGCTGTTCAGCCATCTGTCCCATAACAAGGAGCAATTGGTTCGGGATTACAGGGCCAAGGCCGGATTGGCCGGGGGCGCCGCTCATCCGGAATGGATGGTCAAACGCTGGATCGATCGTTACGGATTAGAATCCACCCGGCAGTTGCTGGAATTCAATAACCAAAAACCATCGCTCTATCTGGTGGTCAATCCGTCCAAAATCCGGGTCACGGAATACATGAACCAGCTACAGCATCATTCGATTCACTATCTTCATCCGTTTCCCGAGATTCCGGTCATCCGGATCGACGATCCGGTCCACGTTGACCAGTTGCCGGGGTATGGATCCGGTTGGTTCTGGATCCAGGATCCGTCGGCGGTATTGGTTATCTATCTGGTCCAATGCCTTAGGCTTGATCGGATTCTGGATGTCTGTGCCGCCCCAGGGGGGAAGAGCTTTATGCTGGCCGGTCTTTTTCCGGAGGCGGACATCACGGCGTGCGATCATGCTTTAAAGAAGATTGGGCGGTTGCGTGAAAATTGCGAACGGCTGGGATTTAACCGGATCGGGATCATTCAGGCCGACGGGCTAAGCTTACCGTTCCGTCCGGCTTTTGATCTGATTCTGTTGGATGCACCCTGCAGCGGTCTGGGGGTGATCCAGCGCAAAGGGGATATCCGCTGGAGCAAACAGGAAAACCATATTATCCAATTGGCTGATCTGCAGAAACGGCTGCTGGATCAGGCCGCCGATCACCTTCGTCCCGGTGGTTATCTATTATATGCTACCTGTACCCTGGAACCCGAGGAAACGGATTGGCAAATCCGGGATTTTCTGAATCGCCATCCTGATTTTAAATCCGTTTGCCCGCAGAATGCCGTTGAACCTTTACGACAGATGATTCGTGACGGGTTTTATTACTCGATTCCCCAGCACGATCATCTGGCCGGAGCGTTTGCCGCATTACTTCAAAAATCGTCTCAGCCTTCACCTTAAAATTATATTGACAATGACCCGGCATTTATTATATTATCCCCTGAAAATGGCCCGTTGAGCCATTCCGAAACTTCCGGGACCGGATTGACGATTCCTGCGATGCATGATGAGTTTTTAGCCTCCGGCATCGATTATCTTTCTCACCATTACCGACCTGTTTAACCCGATCAGGATGAATTACCATGATGCGATTTTATCTTTATTTTGATATAGTGAACGATGATCTTTCCGGAAGGCTGTGGCGTGTTTGTCGATGATTTTTTGCTGGATGAGATCCAGCCGTCCGATGATATGATCTATAATATCTGGGAACCTCGTACCACAACACTGGTTCTGGGATTCCACAATCGCCCTCACCGCAGTGTATACACCGATCGGATTCTGATGGACCGAATCATGGTCAATCGCCGGCTGGGAGGCGGCGAACCCTTTTTATTTCAGCCGGGAACCATAGTTTTGAGTTGTGTTAAATGGGCTTACGAAAATGAATTTCCCAAGGAAACCTATTTTTTTTTCAATAACCTGATCAAAAAGTGTCTGGAATTTAATGGTATCGATTCGATCGAGTATCGGAACATCAATGAATTGGCCATCAAGGGACGCCTGATCATGACATCATGCCTGCACTCCATGGGTGATATGATCATGTTCCAGGCTGTTGTCTTCAATAATCTGGAATTGAATGAAAAATTCCTCTACCTGAATATCGATGAAAATCCTTTATATCCGGTCGATTTGAGTCATTATAGCTCACTGAACCGGGAAGGATTTCATTTTACGGCGGATTCACTGATCAATTCCCTTGACTATTATCTGAAAAACTTTGAACTATTTGTAACAGATGATGGATTGACTTCGATAACCGAGGATCAAGAGAAATGAAACGAGGGGGATGAATGGCTGTATCGACTCCTTTGAAATATCGTGAATGGATGATTTATGAGGTTTTCATACGCAATCACTTTCCAAAGGGAACCATCAAGTCTCTGATCGATGACATTCCCCGGATCAAGCAACTGGGGATGAATGTGGTTTGGCTGATGCCTTTTTATCCGATCGGCCGCAAGGATCGAAAGGGATGTTTGGGATCGCCTTATGCCATTATGGATTATCGGCAGGTTGATCCTGAGCTGGGCACTCTGGAGGATTTCCGGCAATTATCGGAGACGGTTCATGCCAACGGGATGAAGCTGATGATCGATATTGTGTTTCATCATGTTTCCCCGGATTCACGGATTGCCACGGATCATCCGGAATGGATCCGCCGGGATACTGAAGGGCATTTTCTTCGCAAGGTTCCCGATTGGAGTGATATTGTCGATCTGGACTATGCCCAGCCGGAATTGTGGGATTATTTGATCGAAAGCCTGATGTTCTGGCTGGAGGCCGGCACCGACGGGTTCCGTTGCGATGTAGCCCCACTGGTGCCGCTGGATTTCTGGCTCAAGGCCCGCCGGACTATTGATTCGATCCGCCCGGATTGCATCTGGATGGCTGAATCGGTCGAACCCCATTTTATCCGGCATCTCCGCAATCAAGGGTATGACTGTTCCAGTGACGGTGAACTTTATCAAGCCTTTGATATCTGTTATGATTATGATAGTTATGGTCTTTATGCCAAAGCCGTTCTTCATCCCGAAAAGCTTCCGGCCTGGATCGATACCGTTACTCAGCAAGCCAATATCTATCCCCGGAATTATATCAAATTGCGGTTTCTGGAAAATCATGATCAGAAACGGGCTGCCGATCTGATTTCCAATCCGATCACCCGTTTGAACTGGACCGCGCTCCAGCTTTTTCTGCCCGGAACCGGCCTGATCTACTGCGGTCAAGAGTATCAGCTCACCCATCAGCCCTCCCATTTTGATTCTGATCCGATTGTTCCATCCGAATCGGAACTTTCTGACGAGATGATTCGTATCATTCAAACGATGGCGGAGATCAAACCCAGGGTTTCTCACGGCGTTTTCGAATTGGCCCTGGATGAGAAAACCATGATCGTTAAAGCCTATTATCGGATCAAAGACCAAATGATTATCGGATTATTCAATCTGCTCCGGGCCAGAGGGAATCTCTTTCTGCCTGAGATTCCGGCCAAACAGGGAATCAATCTGCTGACTGGTAGTCCGGTCCATATCCTGAATCATAATCTTACGATTGATGATAAACCTATGGTGTTGGCTTTTTCCGTTAAAACCCGGAGTGAAGGAGTGAAGGTATGAAAAAGTTTTTCAAAGTGTTTTTTATCACGGTTGGCGTACTGGCTACCCTGTTGTTTGTTTTGTTCATCGTGTTGATCATGAATTTGGGAACATGGCTTCAGGATAAACCGGTCACCCTCAGCTCCAATCAGTATCTGAAAATCGATTTGAGTAAATCGATTCCGGAGATGCCGGTCGAGGAGATGGATCGGCTGATCAGCAAGAGCAAGTATAATTTTTACCAGTGTATTCAAGCCATCGATCATGCCGGTAAAAATGATAAAATCATCGGGATCTATCTTAGACTCTCTTCTTCTTCACTGGGGTGGGCCCAGACCGAAGAACTGACTCGGGCTTTAAAAGAATTCAAGACTCATCAGAAACCGGTCTATGTTTATTTTGAATATGTTTCCGATAAGGAATACATGCTGGCCAGCGTGGCCGATAAGGTTTACTGCTCGCCGCAGGCATTGGTTTTTCTTGATGGGTTGAACGCCCAACTGACATTTTTTAAGGATATGTTCAAAAAAGTCGGAATCGAATTCCAGACCATTCGCCATGGCAAATACAAAAGTGCCGTTGAACCCTTTGTTCAGAATACTATTTCCGAAGAAAACCGCCGGATGATCACCGAAATGCTGATGTCGATTTCCCGGGACTGCAAATCCGTCATCCAGTCCAATCGACCCTTGGAAAACCTGGAATCGATCGTGGCTGAGGGGCCTTATTTGCTGGTGGATGAAATCCGGAAACTGAATCTGGTCGATAGCGTGGTCTTGGAAGAGGATATCTATCAGGTAATCGGGATTGACAAGAAGGATCTGATCTCGGTCGACGAATTTATCAAGGCTCCCTCTCCGGTCAAAATCACATCGGATAAAAAGATAGCCCTGGTCCTGGCGGAAGGGGATATCATGTCGGGGAAGCGGAAAAAGAATATGATCACCGATCAGGCTCTGATTGGCGATCTGAAAAAGGCCTATGAGGATAAAAACGTGGCCGGTATCGTATTGCGCATCAATAGTCCGGGGGGATCCGGCGGGGCTTCGGACAATATCTGGCAGTATATTGAAGCCCATAAAAATGAAAAACCCCTGGTGGTATCGATGGGGAACCTGGCGGCTTCGGGCGGATACTATATCGCGATGAACAGCCGCAAGATCTATTCCAGTCATACCACCCTGACCGGATCGATCGGTGTTTTCTTTTTAAAGCCGGTATTGACCGGTCTGATGGATAAACTGGATCTGAATACGGTCAGTATCAATACCGATCCCCATGCCGACTTTTTTGCCACCGTTGACACCCTGAAGAGCTATGAGAAAGAAAAACTGACTCAGTATATCG
>JAGOEH010000087.1 GCA_017997825.1 Candidatus Delongbacteria bacterium
CTACTAGTATTAAATAAAAAATACCGGTCAGCCTTTATGGATTGGGTGATACTAATTCATATTGTAACGTGGCCGATAGTGTTAGGAGTGCCGATCCGAGTCGGTTTCAGGCTGAGGTTCGTTACCCGACCCTGGAATTCATGGTGAGCCGGGGTATTAAAGCCCAAATTGAATGAATTGTTGTCGATATCAGACGGTTTTGTTTCGTTTGGTATTACAAGGATATGCCAAAATGATTATTAGGAGTGTGGCGCATGCTTCCAAAAGTGATTATCCATCAGGCGTTGATTCTCAACGATTGGGGTGATGAATCGAACTGGGACCGGAGATTTGAGTTCCGATTGAGGCAACTCTATCATCCGGATGCCTTGCTGATTAATCTTTCCGGTTGTGGAACCACACCGGTTGACAGGCTCCGCCGGGATGGCGAGGATGGGGAGTTGATGTGGGATCCGCGGCCGTATCGGAATCAGCCGTTTCTGATTATTCCCGATCATCAGGGCGTGCTGGAGCATCATCTGGATGATTTGTCAGAGATTCCCGTCCGCCAATCGATCGTGATTCTGGTATCGGCGGCGACCCGGTCAAGTTATCTAAAGGAATTGAAGCATCGGAATATGAATTTTGTGATTACCGGTCTGGATCGGATCAATTTCCAGATGGCTTTTGAGGTATTGAATCATCGTTTTCAGATCACTTCGATCCGTTCCGATGGGGGAACATGGCTGAATCAGGATTTACTGGATCAGGGGGTGGTGGATGAAATCAGTCTGGTGATCCGGTCAAGCCCGGATCAGCCCCAATTATCAGCGTTGCTTCATCCCCTGAATGAATCTTTTACCTTGCAGTTGATTGATTCTGAACCGGTTCAGGATCAGGCACTTTGGGTTCGGTATCAGGTGCTCAATCGCCGCTGCCGGGTGGTGGACGGGGTATGATGGCCGAATTCCCTTGCCGTGCTGAAGGGTGCTTTAAAGCCGGGTGATCCGGGCATGGAGTTCAGAAGGAGATGGCGGTGTCATGGAGCCGAAGTAGATATGATGCAGAGCCTGTTCCGGCTGGAGGTCCACGCTTTGTGTGGAGCTGATTTCGCAAAACAAGTCGTTCATGATCTGCTTCAATCGGGGATAATGGGTGAAGGTCCGCCTGGGATCCACCTTCCCGATCAGGGTTTCCTCCTCATCCAAAAATGAGCGGTAGACCAGAACCGGCTTATGGTAATAGAGGGCTTCCACCAAAATAGTAGAATAGACGGTGACGATGATATCGGATTGAGCCATTTGGATTTCGGACTGATGCTGAAGAATTTGGATACTCGGAAACAGGGCCTGATACCGGCTGGACGACTCGGCCGGGTGAAGGTTGAGGGTAAAGCGGCACTGGGATTCAAATTCCTTAATCAGTTGGATCAGGATTTGATCTAAGTGGTCACGGGCCGGTTTACCGAATACCTCATCGATCGGATTGGTAAAGATCCCGATTTTCAGGGGGAATGAGTGAATGGGAGCGCGGCCGGTGCTGAATGCCCGGTATGGTTTGGGGTAGAATCCAGTCGTAAAACATCGGTCATAACTGTATCGTTCAATCATATCCCGTTCGAATGGTGTCCAGGTCAGATATCCATGGCTGTATGAACGATAAAAGACAGGGGTTTGCATTTGGCCGTGCTGGTAGTGAAAAATCCGGAACGGGCGCTCCTGGAGTGAAGTCAGGGCTCCGGTAATTTCGTTGCTGCCGTTGGTAAACACCAACCGCTCCGGTAAATGATCCCGGTAAACGGTCTGAACCATCCGGATCCAGCTCAGAGCGATCGGAAACTGAAAATAGATATAAAAATCGATGGGCTGGAAATAGAGCCGGTAATCACGGGGGGTCAGCCTGGTCAGAGCCTTTTTTTCCAGGCGCAGGATCCCGGTCATTTCTCGGATTAGCCGGAGGAACTCGCTGCATCGATACCCATTCAGCGGATTGAGCTGATGGGATCCACGGTCCCGATTGATTCTGATTCTTGAAAAAGGAAGAATCAGAATCGGCTGATCGGATAGTCCATTGAGAAGATAACTTCTCGAGTAGGAGCAATAGACCCAGGGGCGGTCGGAAAAATCGCGGGTGTTGGATCTCCGATGTAAGCCGTACCATAAAAAATAAAGCCCTTGATAGAGCATACCGGCTACAAATATACAATACAGGCGAGGGATCCGTAAGCCATACCCTATCCATTTCCGTCGGGGACAGGCTGGAAGGATGGGGCCCGACCATCGGCTTGCAATGAAGAATCGGATCAGTTCACTCAACGAATCGGGCATCCGGCTCAGATCAATCGAATCGACCGGATGGGCTTGCAGAATGCCTTCTAGATGCAATCCAAATCGGATCGGTTTTTCCAATACCCGTTTTGACAGACGCAGGTGAACCATTTGGATAAAATCAAGTTTCAGACGGCGGCTGATTTCATTGACCGGGAATAATCGTTTCCAATTCGCCATCCATTCCGTTTCACACCGGATATAGCTCTGAGGATAGTCGGGAACCGGGTAATCCGATAGGGAGATGGGGTGTTGATCCATTAGGAGTTTGGGATATGTCAGCCATTTCAGATTCATTCTACAAAACCTTTCACCAACCGGCAGGAATCGCTTATTCTTATGGATTAATGGGCATCATCCTGGTGTTCTAATCGTTCCATAGCTGATTATATATTAATTCCAACCGAAAAGCAATCAGTTTTAGCTATTATTCCATCGTACCGATCCGATGGTGATCACTAGCGAGGAAGTGTTCAGGTTTTTACTGAATTTAGGATCCGGAAATCCGTCCGGGTGGGGAGGGGGCAGGTATAATTGATGGATGGGGTGCAAAACGGTTTATCCCGTTTATTGTTGTGGCGAATAGTAAGTCCGGGGCCGTTATCGATTATAATTTGTAATGAGTATAATTGAAATCATCATAAAAACATTAAAATGATTTAAAATAGCATCTAAAAATGGCATAAAATAATAAAATGAGCAGTTATTAAAACAAAATATCATTAAAATTAATAAAAATAGCTTGACAATGATACGAGAAATGATTATAGTAATTTTAGGCACTAAGCAAGGAGAATAATTATGCCGAAGGCGAGTGAGATTTTTGGAGAATTGACCTTCAGTAAGAAGGTGATGAAGGACAAATTGGGAAAAGAGGTTTATCAGAAGCTGTTGGCGGCGATAGAGAGTGGTGAGCCGCTGGATCAGTCGATTGCGGGTGATGTGGCGCATGCCATGAAGGAGTGGGCGATCGAGCGGGGAGCGACCCATTTTACTCATTGGTTTCAGCCGCATCGGGGAGGAACGGCTGAAAAGCATGATGCATTTATCACGTATGATGAGAACCATGATATCATCGATCGCTTTTCGGCTTCGCAGTTGATTCAGTCTGAGCCGGATGCCTCCTCGTTTCCGTCGGGAGGAATGCGTTCCACCTTTGAAGCCCGGGGGTACACGGCCTGGGATCCGACCTCACCGGCATTTCTGATCGAGGCGGAGAACAGTTCGACCCTGGTGATTCCATCGGTATATCTTTCCTGGGACGGGAATGTTCTGGACATCAAAACGCCGATGCTGCGTTCCCAACGAGCTCTCAATCAGGCCGTGATGAAGGTTCAGCGTTTGCTGGGCAATCGGTTGGCCCGCCGGATCAAGGTGTATCTTGGGCCGGAACAGGAGTATTTCCTGGTTTCCAAATCATTCTATAAAACCCGGCCTGATCTGGAGATTCTGGGGCGAACGATTTTCGGAGCTCCACCGGTCAAGGGGCAGCAGATGGAAGATCACTACTTCGGAGCCATCAAAGGGCGGGTTCTGCGGTTTATGGAGGATCTGGATCATGAGCTTTATCGCTCGGGAATCCCGACCAAGACCCGTCATAACGAAGTGGCTCCCAATCAGTTCGAGGTGGCTCCGCTGTATGAGGAAGCCAATCTGGCGGTCGATCATAATTTGCAATTGATGGAAACCATCCGCCGGGTGGCCGACAAACATGATCTGGTGGCGTTATTACTGGAGAAGCCTTTTGCCGGTGTCAACGGTTCCGGTAAGCATCTCAATTGGTCATTATGGGATAATACGGGTACTAATTATCTGGAGCCCTCCAAGTCTCCGCTTAAAAATATAAACTTTCTGGTTACCATTGGGGCTTTGCTGCTGGGTGTCGATCGATTCGGCGGATTGCTTCGGGCTTCAATTGCCGACGCCGAAAATGATTTCCGCCTGGGTGCCAATGAAGCTCCTCCGGCCATCATGTCGGTCTATCTGGGGAGCTATCTATCGGGATTGTTGGATGAGATTGAAGGGATCGGCAAGCTGACCGAAAAGAAGCTCCAGGAGATCAATCTGGGAGTTCAAAATCTGCCCAAGATCGCCAAGGATATATCCGATCGCAACCGGACATCGCCCCTGGCTTTTACCGGGAATAAATTTGAGTTCCGGGCCGTCGGATCATCCCAGAATTGTTCACTGGGGTTGACGATTATTAATCTGATTGTAGCTTATGGATTTGATCAGATTTATGAGCGGCTCAGTACCATGAAAGGGGATCCCAAGAACAATGCCATTTTGGTTCTGAAGGATGTATTCAAGCAGACTCGGCGAATCCGGTTTGAGGGCAATAATTATTCGGAGGAATGGAAACAGGAAGCGGCCAAACGCGGATTGCCCGATGCCCATAATACACCGAAGGCCTTGGAAATGTATCTGAAAAAGGAGACCAGTCAGTTATTCGAAACGTATGAGATCTTATCGGAGAAAGAGCTGCATTCCAAGATCGATATCCGATTGGAGACCTATAATAAGATCAAGGAGATGGAATTCAAAACGGCGGTCATGATGTCCAGGACGATGGTATTGCCGGCGCTGGCCAAGCATATTTCCAGCATTGCCTCGGCGGCTTATGGTGTCCAGTCGGTCGGAATCCGTTCCGAGTCGTTGTTGACTGACGTCAAACTGGCGGAAGATCTTTATCGCCGGATCAAAGATGCCTCTAATGCCCTTGAAAAGAGCCTGACTGATGTGCAATCGCTTGATGATATTCATACTCAGGCCTATCGGCTGGCCGAGGATGGGATTCCCAAAATGGATGGATTGAGGCAGGCTGTAGACCACGCTGAACTGATTGTAGCGGATGAATTGTGGCCGATGGCCAAATATAAAGATTTGCTGAATCTTCTGTGATGAGCGGTTGTGGCTCCAACACGGTTGAGCAGGTCCCTTCGGGGGCCTGCTTTTTTTTTTGAAATTTTTCTTTCCTGGATTTTAGCTTGATTTTCAAGCCAAAGGATTATATTATCCTTTTATTGATTCTGTCATTGACGGCACTATCAATACGGTAGTTCCTAATCCGATTCTAACAAGGAGTGACTATGATTCTTTCGAACAGGATGTCCGGGTGGATAGGGCTGGTGGTGGCGGTGGTGATGATACGGTATCAAATTGGGTCGGCGTGTACCAATTTCCTGATCACCCGTGGGGCTTCGGCTGACGGATCAACCATGATTACCTATGCCGCCGATTCCCATGAATTGTATGGAGAGCTGTATTATACTCCAGCCGGCCGGCACCTGCCGAATACCTGGATGGATATTTACGAATGGGATACCGGGAAATACCTGGGAAAGATAAGGCAGGTGGAGGAGACCTATTCGGTGATCGGGAACATGAATGAGCATCAGGTGGCCATTGGAGAGACGACCTGGGGTGGTCGTCATGAGCTGAAGGATACGACGGCGGTATTGGATTATGGAAGTCTGATGTATATCGCTCTCCAGCGATCCAAAAGCGCCCGGGAAGCCATCGATTGTATGATCCGGCTGGTGGCGGATTACGGTTATGCCAGTGAGGGTGAATCGTTTTCCATCAGTGATCCCCAGGAGGTCTGGATCATGGAAATGATCTCCAAGGGGCCGGATCGGAAAGGGGCGGTATGGGTGGCCCGCCGGATACCGGAAGGATATATTTGCGGTCATGCCAACCAGGCCCGGATTCACCGTTTTCCCCTGAATGATCACGAGAATTGCCGTTATGCTCCGGATGTCATCCAATTGGCCCGCGATAAGGGTTATTTTAAGGGAAATGATGAAGAGTTCAGTTTTTCAGAAGCCTATGCCCCGGCGGATTTTTCGGCTCTGCGAGCCTGTGAGGCTCGTGTCTGGCAAATGTTCAACCGGTCAGCTCCCTCACTGAAACTTCCGACCGAATATATCATGGGAAATCCCAAGGGGGAACCGCTGCCGCTGTGGATCAAATCCGATCGCAAGCTGAGCCTGCGGGATGTAATGGAATTGATGCGGGATCATTTTGAGGACAGTCCAATGGATATGAGTCTGGATGCCGGGGGAGGACCTTTTGGCCTGCCCTATCGCTATCGTCCGCTGACCTGGAAGGTGGATAGTGTCGAGTACTTTAATGAACGGGCGACCTCTACCCAACAGACCGGATTTTCGTTCGTTGCCCAGTCCCGCTCCTGGCTGCCCAATCCGATCGGCGGTGTATTCTGGTTCGGGGTCGACGATACGTACAGTACGGTTTATGTTCCAATCTATTGCGGGAACCGCTCCGTTCCCAAACCCTTTGCCGTCGGAACCGGTTCCTTCCACCGCTTCAGCTGGGAATCCGCCTTCTGGGTTTTTAATGTGGTTGCCAACTATCTGTATGGGGGACGTTACTGGGATATGATGAAGGATGTGCAGATTGTCCAGCGCCGCCTGGAGGACGGTTTTATTGCCGAGCAGGCTGAGGTCGACCAGGCCGCCCTTTACTGGTATAAGCAATCGCCGCGTCTGGCCCGGGAGTATCTGGAGGATTATAGTGCACAACAGGCCGAGCTGACCCTTCAATGCTGGAAAAAGCTGGGAGAATCATTGATCGTCAAGTATCTGGATGGAAATGTAAAGAATGAAAAGGGAGAGGTTACTCATCCGCCTTACCCGGAAACCTGGTATCGTCAGATTATTCAGCAGACCGGGGATAAACTCAGGGTCAAACCGATCGAATAAGAGTAAAAAAAATCCCGTCACCGGGGGAATCAGTGACGGGATAGGTATTGAGGTAGGAACACCTCAGAGGGGATTTAAAAGGAGCCGAACTTGAAGGTCAGGTTTCCGGATAACCCACTCAGATCCTCGTTCTCGGTGTTGGGCAGGGATAATCCGGAGACCATGCGGTAACTGACACCCAGATTCAGGCGCATGAATTTAAAGATATTGGCTTCGATGGAGGCGCCGGGTTCGAATACGAAAAAAGCGTCCTCTTCGTACATCCAATCCTTATCATCGTCGTCATCGTTATGGTGATGGTAAAGAGAACCGGAGTATCCGGCGGCTCCGCCGCCGACCAGACTGCTGAGGGTGAAATGGACAACCTGATTGGATGAATGGATATATTCGATCATTAGTCCGCCCCATCCGCCGCGCAGGTAGACTTTCGAGGAATCTGCCGGAACATAGTCCCGGATCCGGTGATCGGTAACCAGGCCGTAACCGGCGATCCCGATCACCAGGGATTTATTCATAATCAATCCCCCCCGGCCGCCGACCAGTAGACCGGTTTCTCCGTTGATGTTGGTTATCCGGCATTCCGGTCCGCCATATCCCCCCCAGTTAATTTTCTGACTGTCAAATAGAGTTCGGATGGTGTCCGTTTTCTGGTACCAATCATCCTGAGCCGTCATCGATCCCCATGATGCCAGCACTACCAACGCCATCATCAGTAAGCATTTCACTCTCATTTTATCTCCTTGTTTTTATAAAAATACGGCAGGAATGAAAAAAAAGTTTCATTTAAAAAGAGTTTGCTTTTTGACAAAAAATGGTTTAAATTATCCATAATTGATTCAACTTCGTGATTGACCTGCTGAATGATTTGTTCACACTCGTCTCAATTAAAGATGCAAAGATTGGCCTTAACAAGGAGTCCGTAATCATGAAAAAATGTATTTCGATTGTTCTGTTGATTTCCGTATTGGTTGTTTTGGGTTGCGCCACACATATTCACACCATCGGCAAAGGCCCCTCCCAGGGTGCCACCGTTGAAGCCCGCCAGTGGTATGTCCTGTGGGGACTGGTACCCATCAATCAGATCGATTCCAAAAAAATGGCCGGAGAAGCCAAGGATTACCAGATTCAGACCCAGGCTTCCCCGCTGGATGTGATCATCAATATCTTTACGACCTATGTGAGCGTCACGTCTCGTACGGTCACGGTAACAAAGTAATCAGAATTTAGCAGAATCAATCCATTCAATTCCGGAGAGCTGGGTTATGAAACGAATGACAGTCTTGTGTTTTATGCTGCCGGTGGGAATTATGCTGAACTGCGCTACTCATATTCATACTATCGGAAAAGGGCCTGCCGAAGGGATAAGAACCGAAATCCGGCAATGGTATGTATTGTGGGGGCTGGTCCCCATCAATCGGGTTGATACCCGTAAAATGGCGGAAAATGCCAAGGACTATCAGATCAAGACCCAGGCTTCTCTGGTGGATGTGATTATCAATGCTTTTACCACCAATGTCAGCGTTACCTCTCGAACGGTAACGGTTATAAGATGAAATGAATCAGGCCGTTCTTTGCATCTTTTTTTGAGAAAGAGTGATGATTAAATGGAGAATCGAATGATGATCATATGGCGGATAATGGTGATGGTGATGCTTCTGGGGTGGGTGCATTGTAATTCCAAGCCCCGGGAGGAACTGAAAACGATGGAATTCCAGGTCCAGGATTCTCTTTTGGAACCGGTTTATACCGATACAACGCTGGGAATCCGCTTTTCGCCACCCAAAGGTTGTGTTCCGCTGGATGACAGCACCATGAACCTGGTGATCGGTCAAACGGAGGCGTTGAGGTCGCAAGAAATGCCGGGGCGGTTGTGCCGGGTCTTTTTTTCACCTCAAACCCGGATCATGTGTTTTCTGTCGGTATTGGAATGTTCCAATGAGAGCCGGATGGACAGTCTATGGTTGCAGCAGGCTGAACACCTGGCTAAGCTTCCTTCAACCACCGGCCATTTTACGGATCATTTTCTATATAAACAATTCAGGGTCAGGCAATTGATGATTACCGGTCCTGATCGGATCGCGCTGAAGCTGCTTTTTGTCCGTTCGATGGCAGCCTGTTTCCAGTTGGATTACAGTATCCCGGCCGGAATTTATCAGAGTGAGGGCCATGCCCTTGAGTCGTCCATCGGATCGGTTAGTCTTGATTCATCGCAGATCCGTCAAATTAATCCATGAGGAGCTTTATGAAAACGGGATGGTTATGGTTGTGTATAATAGGATGGTGGCTGCTTTTTCAATGCGGCGGTCAGGCCATCCAATCGGCCCGGCATGGTCCGGACCAATCGGAATCCCGGATTCTGATTACTTCGGTCAGCGGCAAGGTTTCCGAATTCAAGCAATTCATTATCGATAGTTTGATCAATCGCTATCGAACATCCTGTCTGGTTGAGATCGCACCGCTCAAATCGATGGAATCGGTTTCAAAACTCGATTACAGGGTCATCGTGATAATGGATCACTGTCATATGGGAATGAAAGGCAACCGGGATCTGATCCGGGTGCTGGATCAGATGGATTCTTTGAAAACAGTCCTGTTGGTGACAACCGGTAAAAAGCCTCTGGAATTTGAGCGGCACGGCATTGATGCGGTAACGTCAGCTTCCGATTTGAAACAGAGTGGACCGGTTATCGACAGTCTGACCTGCCGGATCGATCGAATTCTTAACGTTTCACCCGGCATTGGCCGGTAAGCGGTTGCTCGGTTTGAGACAAGACAACCGATGGTCTTCATTGTGGCTTATCAATCCCTGATGGAACGGGCTCGGGGCTTTATCCGCCGTCATCACGAGCTGTTGTGGTGGCTTCACAGCAGTTACGCCTTGCTGTTCGGGATTGTTTTCATCTGGCTGGGAGCTAAGGATTTTACCTATCTGCGTCTGGCCATTTTTCATATTGCATTTATCTGGCTTTCCAGCCTCTTTCTTCCGACACTCCTTCATCTGCCGTTCATCAGGCTCCACTGGCATGAACGAATTCGCCTGGTTATCAACTATTTCAATCGAAATTTCTATCAACAATTGATATTTTTCCTGTTGCCGATCTATTATCTGAGTGCTACGATTTGGTCAAGACACCTGGTTTTTCTGCTCTTGCTTTCAGCATCCGCTGTTTTGTCCACCATGGATCTGATCTATGATCGGCATATTTCGGTTAAATGGGGATTACTGGGCCTTTTTTTTACCTTTAATGTATTTGTTTGCATCAATGTCATGCTGCCGGTCTTATGGGGGATTCCCAATACCTATGCGCTATGGATCAGTGCGTGTCTGGCGGTGTTGGCATTCGCCAGCGTATGCTACCGCTTGTCCGGATTACCCCGCCAACGGATGTGGATGACGATCATGATCAGCGCCGTCCTGGTGCTGTTGATAACCGAAAAAGGACGGATTTACATTCCCCCGGCGCCGCTGCGTTTGGTTCGGAGTGAATTCGGCCGGGATATCATTCGTAAGCACAAGGTGATTTACCAGGCCTTGGATTCCATTTCAAGCTTCGAAACAGGTAAGATCTGCATTCTGACTGCCATCCAGGCTCCGTTGGGCATGAAGGAAAAGGTCTGCCACCGCTGGTCAATCAATGATAGTCTGACCTTTGTTTCTCCCTTTTATCAGGTTCATGGGGGAAGGAAGGAAGGATTCCGTTTGTTTACCTCCATGACGATCCGCCGTCCCCTGGTTGGAGGCGTTATTACGGTTGAGATTATGACCGAAGGCGGCCAACTGATCGGAAAATCCAATTTGCCGATCCGATGGATGAATTAGTTGATCTGAAATATGCCACACGGTTATGGATATAGTAGTGCGGATAAGAATATACAAGCGGAGATGACCGAAAGCGGTCGGTGGGTTGTTTGGAAGTGTTGTATCGGCATCATCAATCGATGGAGCCATGGGCTATTACGTAATCAATGATCGACTAAACTATTATACCGGGTATTGACCATGAATTCAGCAGTAAAAGTTTATTTTGGAACGCCCCAGTTTGAGCTTAGCGGAGTCAATACATTGAATGCCAATTTGATCCGGGCGCTTCAAAAGCGGGGGATTGAGGCCGCTTTTCTGATTACCGGGCCCTTGAATCAGGATTATTATCCGCTGGCATATGATGATGATCTTCCCCTGATTCATCTGGAATCGGATCGCTCCTTGGATTTGAAAAAACGATGGCAGTCTGTCATTGATTTCCTGGAAACCCATGCCCCTTGTATTTATGTTCCGGGTTATGATTACCAGATTTCATGTATCAGTTCCGCTTTGTCGGATCGGGTTGGAATTCTGGGAGTGTTGTACAGCGATGAAGATCTTCATTACGATCATGTTCTTCGTCTGGGAGCGTTTTGGAATAAAATTATCGGTATCAGCGATTATATTACGTACCGGGTTAAACGTGACCAGCCGGATTCGGCATCGCGGGTTATCCAAATTCCCTGTGGGGTGCCGGATCCCGGGCCAATCGATCGATGTTATACCTCAACCCGTCCAATCAGACTGGTTTACGCGGGACGCTTGATTCAATATCAAAAACGAATTATGGATTTGGTTGCCATTACCCGACAACTGAAAAAAGAGTCCATTCCGTATCATCTGACGGTAATCGGTGATGGTCCCGAACGGGAATTATTGATGAAATCCTGGACCAATGAGATTTCCGGCGGACAGGTTGAGATCCGGAGCGGTGTATCGCATAAGGCGACCTTGGAATCGTTCAAGAATCAGGATGTTTTTCTTTTGCCCTCCGAATTCGAGGGATTGCCTTTGGCCTTGCTCGAGGCCATGGCGGCCGGGTGTATTCCGGTGGTGGCGGATATTCGGAGCGGCATTCCGGAACTGATCGAATCCGGTACGAACGGCTGGATAGTGAAAACCGGAAATTCTCGGGATTGGGCCGGGATTATAGGCCGGTTACATCGCCGGCCGGAACTGGCCGGCGATGCATCACGGCGAGCAGTTCAAATGGTTCGGGATAAAAAAATGATGATCGATTCGGTGGCGGATTCCTATCGTTCCGTCCTGCTTGAGATTTACGACCAGATCATCCATCATCGCTTCCAACGTCGATTGGCCCCGATCTATTTACCGGTCTATTTGAATGATGATCGCGTTATGGTTTCCATGCTGAAAAAAATCGGGAAACGGGTTCAGAAACACTGCCGATTTTTACAATCATCCGGCTTTGTCGGTTTTATCCGCCGGATAGTGGGAATGGGTTGATCGGCGTGTCATATCATGATACGTTTATTAATAGACAATAGGGATTACCCATACAGCCGCAACTCCAATCGATTTAGTATCAGATCTGCTTTTAAACGGAATGGAGAGTCTTCAATTTTTGTCGGTAAGCAATTCCGATGGCGGTTAATATAGGGTTTTAAGGCTGATCCTGTTCAGTTACTAACCGCATGAGTGCTTATTGGGTCTTTGATACCATGATTTCTATCCTGATTGTGGTGAAGGGTATGAGCCAAGTAAAATAATTTAAATAATCTGGAACTTTTCTAATTATGTCGATGTTTAATAGAATTGGCGCTCGAGTAAGAGAGGTCGGAAGACCGGATGGGGGAGTGGATGGAGCAGGCCCGTTCAAGTTGGTGATCGGCAT
>JAGOEH010000088.1 GCA_017997825.1 Candidatus Delongbacteria bacterium
AAACAGGAAGGCCTTGTGCAGCCGATGAATACCGTAAATGCGCTGTAAATAAACAATGGCCTGATCCTCAAATTCCGGCGGGTATTCCAGCAGAAACTTCTTGTGCAGGTTCTCGATCCGCTTCAGCCCAAGATGAGCGGTCATTCGGCGGATATTCTCCATCAGTTTCTTCTCGAAATACCACCGGTTGTCTTTTTTTAAACCGATTTCATTATAACTCAATAAAATCAAACCACTATCCTTTCCTGAACCATGCCGAGCAAATACCGGATCAACCGGTCGATCTGTTCAGGCTGGGTGAGATGACTGAGGCTGATCCGGATCGAAGATTCCGATACTTCTTGATTCCGGTTCAGTTTGGCCAGAATATTCTTTTTTTTCCGGTGGGTTGAACAGGCGGATCCTGTCGATACCCAGATTTGGTGTGAAGCCAGGGTGTTGCGGATGGTTTCTCCCTTGATTCCGGGAATGGAGATGTTCCAGATGTGGGGGACCCGTATTCCGCTCGGGATATTGATCCTGGCCTGAGGGAGGTGCCGGGTGATCTGATCCTCCAGATACCGGCTGATTTGTCGGCATTGATCCAACCGTTGGGTCTGATGCTCAACCATAGCTTTTATTCCGTGATACAAGGCCAGGATCAAGGGGAAATTCAGAGTACCGCCCCGCAGGTTATTTTGTTGCCCCCCTCCGTGGATCAAAGGGGGTGGTGGATTATTCTTGCGATGGATCAATCCCCCGATCCCTTTGGGAACAAAAAACTTGTGACCCGAAAACGAGATAAAATCAGCATAGGGTATAAACTCCGCCAGGGGAAGCTTCCCGAAAGCCTGAGCGGCATCCAGGTGAACCGGAATCGAAGGATTGTAGGTTTTGACGATCCGATAGAGTTCCCGGATCGGCTGGATGGTTCCGATCTCATTCTGGACAACGATGAACGAGCACAGTTTCAGATCCGGAGTGAGTTTGGATTTGAGCTGTTCCGGATCGATCAGGCCATTTCGGTCGGGCGAAATGACTACGATGGTGCCGCGCAACCGGTGCCGGATGAATTCCAGCGTTTCGGTGACGGCACTATGCTCGATCGAGGTGCTCAGCAGGGTTCCGGCCGGGATCCGATAGTCGGTAATCCCCTTCAGAATGGTATTGATCGATTCGGTAGCGCCTGAGGTGACTATCAGGTCATAGTCCGGCCCCAGTCCCAGGGTTTGCAGGATATCGTGCTTAACCTGATGAATCGAGGCGGCCAGTTGGTGGGCGTAAGCTGCTGAGGGATTATGCCACTGTTCGAGCAAGGCCCGGTGGTACAGCTCGGCGATGTGAGGATCGACCGGAGTGGTCGCGGCATAATCCAGGTAACACTCACACATACTGCATATGCAGAAATTTTGATCGCAATTGGTTGACTTTATCCTTGATCGTTTTGCCCTTGATGGCTTCCGCCATCAACTCACCCAGGTAACCGAAATCGGCCTCTTTCATCCCGAACCGGGTCATTTCGGGTGCGCCGATGCGGAGTCCGGACGGATTTTTGGCGTTGGTATCGCCGGGCAGCATGTTGTAATTGCAGATGATGTCATTTTTTTCCAGGGCGATAGCCGCCTGTTCCCCGCCGCCGTAATTGGACACATTGACGGCAATCTGGTGGGAACGGGTATAGCCGAATTCCTTGGCTTCCACTTTAATCTGGTTGGCCTCCAGGGATTGGGCCAGGGCAATGATATTTTTGCAGATCTGGGCGGCATACTCGCGACCGAAAAGTTTCATTTCGCGGGTGGCCGCCAGCAAAGCCGGCAGACTGTAAAGATGGTGATTGCTGGAGGTGCCGGGGAAGACGCCGCGATCGGCTGCATTCCAGTATTTTTTTTCATCCTCTTCGTCCATATTCCCTAAAATGACGCCGCGCTGGGGGCCCGGGAATGTTTTGTGTGTGCTGCCGGTCAGCCAGGTGGCTCCTTCCGCCAGCGGCTGCTGAAACTGTCCGCCGGCGATCAGGCCCAGCACATGAGCCCCGTCATACAGAATAGGAATCCCTTTTTCACGACAGATCGGCGCCAGTTCCTTGACCGGATCGGGAAACAGATACAGGCTCTTGCCCATGACCAGCATGGTGGGATTGACCTTTTCGATCAATTCGATGGTCTTGGGGACATCAATATGATAGTGATCCTCGGTCAGTGGAAAAAAGAAGAGGTTGATCGAGTTCTCCTTGCCGGGTTTGAGAACCTGTCCTCGGATCTGGATGCGTCGTCCCATGATGCCGAAATAGTTGTGGCTGATATGTCCGCCGGCATCGGTCGAATTGACGATGACCGTATCCCCGCCCCGCAGATATCCCATGGCGATGGCGGTATTGGCATTGTTGCCGCTGTATGGTCGGACATCCGCCTGCCGGCACTGGAACAGGTCCTTGATCTCGGCTTCCGCCATCGTCTCGATCTGATCGATATACTGGGTACCCTGATAATAGCGGTTGATCTGGGCGGGTGTATTGGGATGTCCCTCGGCATATCGCCCCATGAAATCATTATTCTGCAGTTCCCTGACCGCCGGACTCGGCGTGTTTTCGCTGGCGATCAGATTGATGCACTCACGGCCCCGCCATTGATTCTGGCGATCCACGATCTGATAAATATCCTTCAAGTAAGCCGACATCATGCTTTCTCCTGTTATGGGTTACCCTTCGATTCTTCATCATGAACCGGTGATCAATATAGTGTTTCCCTCATTAATGTCAAGTTATTTCGTTTAAATTTTCCATTCTTCGAATAAAGGGTGAAAAAATCGATCAGATGACCATCGGCTCCAGGGTCGGGGCGCTTTTGGGGTTTCCGATCACCGCCAGACTCAGGCTGCGTCCCTTCAGGTAGCGGTTTACCGAATCGCGGACTTCATCCAGTTCAATCGATTCGATGATTCGGATCACTTCCTCGATCGGGATGATCCGCCCATAATACAGCTCGCTTTTTACCAAGCGCGACATGCGGTTGGTAACACTTTCCTGGCTCATCAGAATCGAACCCTTGATCTGGTTTTTGGCGCTGGTCAGCAATTCATCGGTCAGATAACGCTCATTTAATTGAGACAAAATCTCTTGAACTTTGGCCATCGATTTCTTGAAATTTTTCTTTTCGGTTGACCAGTAGACTCCCCAAACACCGACCGGTTTATAGAAATCGGCAAAACTGCTGATCGAATAAGCGATTCCCAGCTTTTCCCGGATCTCCTGGAACAACAGGGAGGACATGCCCCCCCCCAGCAGGGTATTCAGCAGGATGATCGGCCATTTGTCGTGATGATGATAGGGGACGACCGGCAGGCCGATGCAGATATGGTATTGGGAGCTGGGATGATGGTGGAATGCGGTTTGGGGCCGGTATTGGTGCGGGATCGGTTCTTCCGCTGCCGGTTGGGCGGCGAATGACGGAAACTCTAGGTAGCGAGAGGCCAGTTCGATCAGCCGCTGATGCTGAAAGGGGCCGCACGCGGAGAGGATCAGTGAATTGGGGGCGTAATGGCGGCTGATATAATGCTGAAGATCAGGCCGCTGAAAGCGGTTGATGTTGTCCGGATTCCCCAGAATCTGATATCCCAGACAGTGATCCTTGAACAGGGTTTCATAGAACAGATCCCCGATGTAATCGGAAGGATTGTCCAAAACATCCCGGATCTCTTCCAGCACGATCAGTTTTTCCTTCTCGATCTCTTCTTCCGGATAGATGGAGTGAAGGGTGATATCGGATAGAATATCCATCGCCTCTTCCAGGTGTTCCGGCAGGATTCGGGCATAATAGCAGACATTCTCGCGGGATGTAAAAGCGTTGATCTGTCCGCCCCGGCATTCCAGATAAGATGCGATCTGCTCATAGTTACGTCCGGAGGTCCCCTTGAAATTCATATGTTCCAGAAAATGGGAGATTCCATTGTTTTCGTATGTTTCCTGGTTGACTCCTCCTTTAAACCACAATCCGATCGAGACGGAAAAAAAGTGGGGATTCTCCTCGCTGAGGATAGTGAGTCCGTTTTCCAGGATGGTGCGCTTGATACGGTCGTGATTCATGGATGGTCCTGTTCTATGGGCGGGTTTAAAATGGGGTGGAATGGTCGTTATACATCTTTCAGAGAGAGGGAGACCCGGTTTTTATCCCGGTCGATCTTGATGACCCGGGCCTGAATAATATCACCGACCGAGAGGATATCGGTGATTTCCGATCGTCCCTGTCGTTTGATTTCCGAGCGATGGAGCAGGGCTTCGCGTTTGATGCCGATATCGACAAAGGCACCGAAATCTACGACATTGCGGACCGTTCCGCTGAGTACCATTCCCTCTTTCAGATCCTCAATTTTCAATATATCTTCCCGGAATAATGGCGGGGACAGTTCATCACGCGGATCGCGGCCGGGCTTTTCCAGATTATCCAGAATGTCCTGGAGAGTGGGTTCTCCGATCCCCAATTCTTCGGACAACTTGCGGCGATTGATTCCTTGGGACTTCATTTTGAGCTTGAGGAGCGGGTAGCTTTCGCGGATGGAATCGGTCGGGAGCTGGAATTTTTCGAACAGCATTCGGCAGGTCTGATAGGATTCGGGATGGATGGTGGTATTGTCGAGCGACTGGCTGGATTCGGGAATACGCAGGAATCCGGCACACTGCTGGAAGGTGTGTTCTCCCATTCCGCTGACCTTCATCAGTTCCTGGCGGGACTTGAAGGGGCCGTGTTGGCGGCGATGCTTGACGATATTGGCGGCCAGCCGTTTGTTGATTCCCGATACATACTGAAGCAGCGACTGGCTGGCGCTGTTCAGATCGACACCCACATAATTGACGCAGTGTTTGACCACCTCGTCCAGTTCGCCCGACAGCCGTTTCTGGTCGACATCATGCTGGTACAGTCCGACTCCGATCGATTGAGGATCGATCTTGACCAGTTCCGAGAGCGGATCGACCACCCGGCGGGCAATCGAGATGTTGCCGCGCTGACTGGCTTCCAGTTCCGGAAATTCCTCCTGGGCTGTCTCGGATGCCGAATAGACTGAGGCGCCGGCTTCACTGACCAGCAGGTAGACAACTTTTCGTTGGCTTTTTTTCAGGGTATCGGCAATAAAGTGCTCGGTTTCACGGGAGGCCGTCCCGTTACCGATTGCGATCACGTCGACTTGGTAGCGTTCGATCATATCCAGTACGGCTTTTTCCGAGGCCTGAATCTTCTGATGAGGGGGTGTCGGATAGATTGTGGTTCCAAAAAGATATTCGCCATAGGGATTGACGATGGCTACCTTACAGCCGGTGCGGAATCCCGGATCGATCCCCATAATGGTCTTGTGACGGACCGGTGGGGTTAACAGCAGATTCTTGAGGTTGGTACCGAAGATCTTGATGGCGTGGTTTTCGGCAAATTCGCTCAACTGGTTGCGGAGTTCACGCTCGATGGCCGGATAGATTGATTTTTTGTAGGCGTCCTCGATACATTCGATCAACAGCCCGGTAAAGATCGATTCCGGCTGGGTGACCTGTTTGGCGGACATGCGTTCCAGCATGCGGGGGGTATCGACTTCGATCTTGACCTTCAGCACAGTTTCATTTTCACCGCGATTGACGGCCATAATACGATGGGGCGGAATCCGGCCGACCGGCTCCTTATAATCATAGTACATTTCATATTCGGATTGAGTGATTTCGGAACTACTTTTTTGAGCATGCAGCTCGGCTTCCTGAGCCATGGCCTTGCGGATCAGTTCGCGGATTTCAGCCGACTCGGCCAGCATTTCAGTCACCAGGTACCCGCACCATTCCCGGACGCTCTTGATGTCATGCAGTCCCACCTCCGGATTGATATAGGTCTGATAGTAGGTTTCGGGCGTTCCCCGGGTGATCGTCTGATCCATAACCAAGCGAGCCAGGGGTTCCAACCCCATTTCACGGGCTTTTTGACCCTTGGTATGCTTTTTGGGGCGATAGGGCAGATAAAGGTCTTCCAGTTCGACCAGCACCCCGGCCGCTAAAATTTTATCCCTCAGTTCCGGTGTCAGCTTGCCCTGTTTTTCGATCGACTCCAGGATCTCCTGACGGCGTTCCTCCAGATTGCGTAAATAGGTGATGCGCTTCTGGATCTGGCGCAGCTCGATTTCATTGAGCGATCCGGTCATCTCTTTGCGGTATCGGGCAATGAAGGGTATGGTATTATCGTCGTCCAGCAGGGTAATGGCCGCTTTGACCTGGGATTCCCGCAGGGCGAATTCTCCGGCGATTTGGGCTATAAATGTCTGTTCCAATACAAAATCTCCTTTAATGTATCAATCAGGATCGGCAGGATGCAACGAGGTATTTTTATATACAGCGGTACGGGGAATCGAACCCCGGCTTGATGGCTGAGAACCACCCGTCCTGACCACTAGACGATACCGCCAAACAGGATAGAAATATATAAATTTTTTCATGGCTTGTCAATACCATTTTGATGAAACCGGATATTTTTTATGACCAGCACGTCCCGGATTGGATGGGGTGGCCGCGTAGATAATCGGGGGTACTCATCGGCTTCTTTCCGGCCGGCTGTAGATTCAGGATTCGGAGTGTGCCGGGCTGGGTCTGGATGACCAATCCGTCTTGTTCGGAAGAATGAATGATCCGGCCCGGTTTGCCGAGCGAGTGGCTTTCCAGAATTTCACTTTTCAGAACCTTGATCGCTTGGGATTGGTGGAACGCATAGGCCCCGGGATAAGGGGCAAAGGCCCGGATCTGGTTGAAAACCCGGCGAACCGGTTGGTTCCAGTCGATATGGCTCTCTTCCTTGGAAAACTTGGGCGCGTAATGATACTCTCCGTGCGGCTGGGGGGTTCCGGTTACGGTCCAATCCTCCAAGGCGGTTATCGTCCGGTAAAGCAGCTTTTTACCGTGATTCAGTAGTTTGTCGTGCAGGCTGCCGGCATCATCCTGATCGGTGATGGAAACCTGGTTCTGCATAATGATATGCCCGGCATCAATGGCCGGATTCAGAAAAAAAGTGGTTACCCCGGTGACGGGCTCGTCATTGAGCAGAACGGCCTGGATGGGAGAGGCTCCACGGTAATCGGGCAGGAGAGAGGCATGAAGATTGATGGCGCCCCGGCGGGGAATCGCCAACAGCGAGGATGGAATCAAACGAAAAGCGACTACCACCAGCAGATCCGGTTCCAGCTTTCGGATATGCTCCACCAGCTCCGGATTTTTCAGGCTTTCCGGCTGTAAAACCGGAATCGAATGCTCAATCGCCAACTGTTTTACCGGCGAAGGCTTGATGGATTGGTTGCGTCCGGAAGGCTTATCCGGCTGGGTCATGAACGCCAGCGGAGTACAGCCCTTATCGATTAGGTAGCGGAAGGCTTCGGCCGCAAATTCCGGCGTTCCGCAAAACAGGGTTCTCATTCCGAATGAATTCTTTTCAGGCGCGGAATCAACAAGGTTTGTTTGATCTTGGGCAACCGCTCCACAAACAGAACTCCATCCAGATGATCCTTTTCGTGCTGGATCACCCGGGCCAGTAGGTCTTCGGCTTCAATCCGGATCCGCTCGCCCTTCAGATTCTGATACGACAATTCGATTTTCTGGGGGCGAACCACCTCACTCCAGATGTTCGGCACACTCAGACAGCCCTCTTCACGTCGGGACGAACCCTCGGCGGTATGCAATTCGGGATTGATCACGATCAGGAAATCCTTGGTCTCATCGATCAGTTTTTCATGGATAACCAGCATCTGCAGATCGATTCCCACCTGGTTGGCGGCCAAGCCGATCCCATCGTACATCATCATGGTCTCGATCATGTCCTGGGCCGCCTTCTCCAGAGCCGGGTTGAATACCTCCACCGGCTGCAGCTTTTTTTTCAGCAAGGGATGTCCATAGGTCAATATGTTCAAAACCGCCATCAGCTTTCCGTTCCTGCAATCGATGATTTGAGGACTTCAATCTTGACCGGTTCGCCTTTGACATCGGCGATTTTCAAAACGGCAACGGTATTCTCGATGCTGACGATCGTTCCATAGATTCCGGTATTGGTCACTACCCGATCCCCTTTTTTCAGCGTTTCAACCATTTTGGCATGATCTTTCTGGCGTTTCTGCTGGGGGCGGATAATAAAGAAATAAAAAATGACGATCAACAGGATAAAAGGCAGAAAAGACAAGATCTGGGCGGGTCCTGAAGCCTGTGATCCACCGCCGGTACCCATTGCGAAAATTTCGGAAACAAACATGAGCTGCTCCTTTCAGATTTTAATTCAACTCGATCCACGATTCCATCTATTTTCAGTATTCCATGGTCCGGATCGATCGCGGTTGGGCGGATTGACTGCGGGGACTCGTAAACTAAAGTGAATCCGCCATTTTCTTAATTAAAATCTATAAAAAAACGGGACATAAGTCAAGGCTTTTTTCGGTAGCCTTTGATTCTCCCGATTTCATGCTATAAGAGGAATTTGGATTTTTTTGCTTGCATTTTTCCTCAAATCATTTATGTTATGAAAAGTTCATAGCATTCATCATTAAAATAGCTTAATCGAATCTGAAAGGAGTCAGCATGACGGATTCTAATTCGAACCCGCCGAAGGTTTCCCCATTTCCATATCAATTTTGGGTGGTGGTGGTATTCGAGTTTTTTGAACGCGGAGCCTATTACGGCATGATGAGTTTTTTGTCGGTTTATTTTACCGACCAGCTCATGTTCAGCAAAGAGAGCGTTGGTGTCATCAAGGCAACCATCCAGCCGATTCTCTATTTTCTGCCGATCGTAGCCGGGGCCCTGGCTGATCGATTCGGATATCGGCGGACCCTGATGGTGGCTTTTTCGCTGCTGGGTACCGGCTATTTTCTTACCAGCCAGTTTACCACTTATACAGCGGTATTTCTTTCACTGGTGGTGATGGCATTAGGTGCCGGCACGTTTAAACCCATCATTTCGGGTACCATTGCACGAGTGACCGACAAAACCAACAGTACCCAGGGATTCGGCATTTTTTACTGGTCGATCAATCTGGGCGCCTTCTTGTTCCCCCTGATCCTGGTCCCGTATCTGAAACAGAATGTGGGCTGGAATTGGGTGATCATCGCCTCGGCCATCTGTACCGGGATTATGCTGATTCCGACCTGGATTTTCTATAAAGAACCAGCCAGGCCGGAAATCGCGGCCGGAACGGAAAAACCCAATCTGTTCACCACGGTGGCCCGCGCCTTTGAGATTATCTATAGTCCGATAATCCTGCTTTCTCAGTCGATGCTCCGTTCTTTCCGAATCAATGGAAGTCTGGTGATAACCGGATTGGCGATACTGGGAGGATTGGCTGGAGTTTTCGCTTATCAGCGCTATTTTCCCATCTTCTTTATCCTGCTGCTGATGATGACGGCTCTGTTGATTATCCTGACCCTGGACAGCTTTCAGGAAAAACTGAAAGTCTGGTTTTCCCGGCTGGTCTACCTGGGATTCCTGATGGTGATCTGGCTGGCGCCGGGACTCTCGATGTACGGAAAAATCGTATCAACGGTCATTTCCTCCACCATCCTGGCTCTATCCTGTATCAGCCTGAGCGATCGGGAACGGTTTGTCGATAATTCAAGGTTTTTACTGCTGATCTTTATCTATTCCGGCTTCTGGGTCCTTTACTTCCAGATGTTCGATTCGGTCTTGTGGTATGTCAAGGATTATGTCGATGCCTCCGCGCTGGATCGGACCATCAACAGTTTTATGGGCTGGTTCGGAATGGATATCCAGTGGAAATTTGACGTTGAGCACGTCACCGTCATCAATGCCGGTACCATCATCTTGCTGCAGTTGCTGGTTTCCAGTCTGGTGAAGAATACCAAAGCCCTGCCCACCATGATCTGCGGTATTCTTTTCGCTACCATCGGTATGGCCATCCTCTCGCTTTCCACCAGCATCTGGATCTTCATCATCGGAATCATCATCTTTTCGATCGGAGAGATGACGGCTCATCCCAAATTCATCAGCTACATCGGCCAGACAGCCCCACGAGACCGGGTAGCGACTTTTATGGGTTATATCTTTTTGTATGGCGTGATCGGAAGCAGTATCGGCAGTATTTTGGGAGCCAATCTATATGTTTATTTCGTGGATCAGCTTCACCAGCCCCGGGTGTTGTGGCTGATTTTCAGCGGTATCGGAGTGGCGACCATTCTGGGACTGATTATCTATAACCGATTGTGTAAACCCCGTGAGCAAGCGGCGGAGTGAATTCTCGATGTTAATGGTTATGATCTGCTGATGCGGGGTGGGAGCGGAGGGCAAATGCTGTGAGCCTCCGACCCCGGTAAAAATAAAAAAGGCCTTGGATCGTTTGATCCAAGGCCTTTTTCGTTATAACGGGCCGGCGCTCCATCCTCAATCGGTTTGGAGCAACGGTAATTCTATTTGAGCAAGCTCATTTTCTGGATCCGGACCGTTTCCCGGTTGACCGTTAAACGGTAAAAATAGATCCCGCTGGAGACCGGACGATTGTCCTGATCGGTTCCATCCCATACATACTGGGAGATCCCGGCCGGGCTGATATGCTGATCCAGCAGGATTTTGATCTTTTCTCCCATCAGATTGTAGATCTCCAGGCTAACCGGAGCGGTTTCGGACAGTTGAAATCGAATCAGGGTCGAGGGATTGAAGGGATTGGGATAGTTCTGATAGAGCCGAATTTTGGTAGACGGGAGGGCGGAGACGGCTTCATCGATATCGACCGGGCTAAGTTGGTTCTGCAGGTCATCGATGAAGATGGAGCTGCTGTCCTCGGTCTCACCGGGGCCCTGAACAACGGCGACGCTTTGCAGAATGCGGTCGCTGTCACCGGGGATCATCGAGAGCGGCAGGGTGACCAGTTTCCAACCGGCCCAGTTCAGGGTATCGACCGGAATCCGGATGATATCGCTTGAGCTCTGACCGGCAAACCAGAATTCCAGGATATTGCCGCTGAAATCCCCGAATACCCACAATCCCATACGGGTTGTCGGATCGGAGCCCATGGAGGGCTTTTTGGCGTTATAATAACGGCAGATTCCTCCGGCAGTATCGGTAAATACGTAGGTCATTTTGCCGGCATTACTGCCGCTGATTTTATTTTCGGTGCTCAGAGCAAAGGTGGAAAGTGTTTTATCAACCCCGACCGAGAGCGATGAGGAGGAGGGACCTTTCCAGCCGCCAACGGCTTCCAGCGAATCTACTACGCTGCCGGTTTGAGCCGTGCCGCCGGTCTTAAAGCTGAATTCGGTCGTGTCCAGATTGATGCCGTATTTTCCTTTAATGATATCCTGACCGATTCGGATGGTGTAAGTGCTCATGGGAGCCAGTTCGGTCTTGAGAGTGAAACAGATTTTGCAGCTTTCATCATCCTCGGACTTGGTTATGGTCTGGATCTCAATCGATTGTTGATCAGGACCGCTGACAATGATATTCTTTTTGAGATGTCCGACCGCATTTCTGAGCGGAGAATCAATAAAAAGGCGGATCTGGGGGCGAACCGGTATCTCGGACTGTCCAATGGCCGGATAGGATCGAACGATGCTCAGCCGGCTTTTGCTTTCGGTCTTGAACTGGAAGCTGTAAGGGGCGTCCATCGGAACATTCCACTGGGAACGGGCCTGAGTACTCAGGGTGACCGTGTACTGGGTTCCGATTTCCAGTGTATCGATGGCCGTGATGGTGACGGTCTTGTCCGAATTGCTCCATACCAGTTTTTTCTGAATGGCCGGCTCGAACACAAGCGCCGAATCGACCGAATTCCTGGACATCGACCGATCAAAATTGATCACAATCCCGCTGACGATCTTGATGCTGTCCTGAGGATCATCCGGATCGGAAGATACGACATGGGGAGTCAGAGTGGTGTCAAACATCATTCGGGCATCTCCGAACACGATATCGTTGGCTTTGGCTGTTACCGCCAGGGTTTCGGCGTAGTATCCGTCAGCTTGGAATACCAACTGATAAGGGCCGGGCTCCAGATTGAAAAAACTAAAGTACCCGTTGTTGAGGGTGTCGCAGATATACTCCTGGTTGGAAGGCAGCAGGGTCACCCTGGCTTTGTTGATCGGTTTATAGCTGTCGGCCGTTCCGGTAATATAGTAATAATTGGGGGCTTCCAGCGAATCCCGTACAATACCGGCAATCATGCCGACCTGGGGTTGAGGGATTTGGAAAAACTGGATGAAGGTCCTTGCAATAGCATGGGCCTCATTGATCTTGTAGTCGGGATTCCACAGCCGCCAGGATTCCGGAATATAGTCGTGGAAAGAGCCTTCCGAAAGCGTGCCGGGCATATTCAGGCCCCGGAAAACTCCCAGATAGGGCTGTCCGGTACCGTAGAAATCAAAGTCGCCACGGGTATATTGACCGGTGGTGCGATCGGTTTTATAAATCTGATCCGACATGATCAGGGCGACGGCTTTGGCGTCCGGATACGTCGGGGCATTGTCGCCTCCCTGGAAGAGCATCAGGGTATAATTGGAGGTTGCCTGCCAACCGTTGCTGTGGATCGAATGCATGTGATCGACATTGTTGCTGTT
>JAGOEH010000346.1 GCA_017997825.1 Candidatus Delongbacteria bacterium
TTGGTAGAAGCCGGGTCAAAAAACCGATGCAATCCAATAATGTTCATATCGAAGGGATGGAGGATCGATTGGGGATCTTTGAATCGAAGGACTAAGGCATTGGCAACGGATGACAGGACGATGATGACATTGGCATGGGCGATCAGGGCAAACAGGGATTTAAACCGGGCTTCCGCATTCAGGATAATCCCGATCAGATAAATGATGACGGCAACGATGGCCCATTTGATCAGCAACACAATCGGAGTCAGGGCGATCCCGGCATAGGTGAACAGTATGACCATATCCATGGAATGCTTAATTTGATCGGCCGGCAACCCGGATATTTTGAACATCGTGAGCTTCATCCCGAACGGCATGATCAGGATAGCAGCAATTAATCCGAGCAGACTGACCACCACCAGGGGCAGCAGCCACGTCGGATGATCGTTGATACGGCGGCACCCGCCAACCGGATGGAATAGCAAGCCGAAGGTATTCACAGGCCGCCTCCCGGATTCCGGCTCTTGACCGTCTGTTCCATCTGCCGCAGAATCCCGGCCACCTCGGCCGAATCCAACACCTGATCGGCAAAACCGGTCTGGAACGACTGCATGATCGGTTCGATATCGTGTTTAGCCACCGTTCCTTGTTTGATGGTATTGAAATAATTCCGGATGATGGTTTTGGCGCTGTCCGGAGTAATGGATGGGGGCAGATGGGTCAGCAGCACCATTTCAAGGGATTCGACCGCTTTTTCAAGCCCCACTTCGACCAGCTTGTCTTTCTGGGTATAGCAAATCACAAACAGGGCAATAATGACCACCACCACAACCAAAGCCGTAATAAGCAGCACTTTTTTCATACCAACCTCCTGAATGGTTAAAGGATCGAACCTAAATCGGATTACCCGGTCTGACCGATAAAATAGTCTTCCAACCGCCGGATGGTTTCCCCCGAGGTCCGGATATCGTCAATCACCTGACCATGATCGATCAGGATGATCCGGTCGCAGATATCGGTGATATGGTTGAGATTATGGCTGGACAGGAAAATGGTTTTGGACTGGTTGGGATCGAATTGTTTCAGCATACGCTTGAACAGGATTTGTCCCGAGGGATCGAGATGGGCAAAGGGTTCATCCAGGATCAGGACATCGGGATTGAACATCATGGCGGCGGCAATCCCGATCTTGATCTGGTTTCCCAGTGAATAATCCCGGATCAGTTTCTTCTTACCATTGATTTCGCCATTGAAAAAAGGCTGAAATCGATCGTGGAATCCCTGCAGATCATCAATGGAAAGATGGTGCAGATGGGCGATGAATTCGAAGTATTCTTCCGGGGTCAAGAACCCGATCAGGAAATTCTGATCCAGGAAGGAACCGGTATAATGTTTCCAGTCTTCGGATTGGGCCACATCCTTCTGATTGGACATGACATTGCCATGATCGGCCTGATAAAGATCGAGGATCAGGCGGAAGAGAGTGGTTTTGCCGGCGCCGTTATTGCCGACCAGGCCGGTGATTTCACCGGGATTGACGGCAAGCGACGCGATATCGACGGCTTTAATCTCCCCGAATGTCTTGAGTAAATTGGTGATCCGGATCATAGGTCTCCTTTCCGTATCGTTAACGTCTGAATTCCTGAAGTGTTTTATACTTTTCCCTGGTGATGCGAACACTGATCAGATCAGCCAACGGCTTATATCCAATTATCCCGGACAGCCCGATCAGACTGATGATGATGAACGCGATTTCCGGATGATCGATCAAACTGAACGGAATATAGATCAGGGCAGGAATTAAAAAACTGATAATACTGGAAGAAAATTGTGGTAACCCGAATCCTTCATAATTGAAGGCCATACTTGTGTTGGCGTCCATCTTTTTTGGATTGACGGTAGAAAGGTAGAGGGTAATGAATATCAGGCTTCCGATACAGTATAAGGTCGCGCTGATGAAAATCAGAATCCGAAACTGAGTCAGACAGAAGTAAGGAAATGTCAACAGCATTGATATCACAGCGATTACGGTGAACAAGATGTATTTGGAATGAATGAATTCCCGGATCAGATTCGGTTTTAGAAGCAGAAGATCGAAGTTTTTGGAGTGAAGGCCAAGCAACTGACTGCCGTAGGAAGAGATGATCAGACCCTGAATACATAGCTCCAGCACAAACATCTTGAAATAATGGGAATAGTGGTTAGTAAAATTGAAGATTAGAAAAGTCATGAAATAGAAAAAAATAGCCATTTTGTAAATTGGCTTGATTCTTCGATTCCGGTTGATAAATCGGAGATCGAGCATAATCAGGTCCAGGATTCGGCTCCGCCTGTTCGGAGAAAGGGAGAATGATCGTCCCGGAATGGAATAGTTTTTAATAGATTCATGGTAGATCGCTTCACGGAGTTTTTTATAGACAGCATGCAATAGAAAACAGGTAATAACGCTCATTATTCCAATCCCGGCCAGCCCCTGTATCAATTGGCCTGTAATAATGGTTTCAAGCGGAAGAATCCGGAAATATTGGACACCGATGATCGCCACGATAATACCGACTACTCCGATCTGAAGAAAACGATAAAACTGGCTGTAAAGCTGGATGGAAAGAGCCAGCAGGAAATTGATGAGAATCGCCATCAGGACAATAAGAATCCAATGGAACCAATGGATTGGGGAGGAAAAGGAGTGATACATGAAGATGGAGAGCGATCCGAAGAATAGAACCGAAAGTGCGTTAAACCAGGTCAGCATTCTTCCT
>JAGOEH010000089.1 GCA_017997825.1 Candidatus Delongbacteria bacterium
GTACCGGGAACATTGTAGGAGTAGCGACCGCCATTGCGGCCGGAGGCCCGGGAGCCGTATTCTGGATGTGGCTGACCGGGGTGTTCGGCGTGGCAACCAAATATTCCGAAGCCTTGCTGGCTGTCAAGTACCGAGTGACCAATCCCAAGGGACGGATGTGCGGCGGCCCGATGTATGTATTGGAACATGGATTGGGAAGCCGAAAACTGGGGATGGTATTTGCGTTCCTGACTACCTTCACTGCGTTCGGGATCGGGAATATGGTCCAGGCCAATTCCATTGCTTCGATGGTTCAGGAAACCTTTCACATATCGGCCTGGATTACCGGAGGAGCGTTGATGATCCTGACCGGGGTGGTCATCCTGGGAGGTATTCAATCGATTGCCCATACCTGTGAAAAGCTGGTACCGTTGATGGCGCTATTCTATATTTTGGGGTGCATTATTCTGTTGATTATGAATTTTGCGACGTTGGACGATGCCTTTTTCTGCATTATGCGGGGTGCTTTTTCCGGTCAGGCGGCCATCGGCGGATTCATGGGCGCCGGGATGCGGGAAGCCATCCGATACGGGATAGCCCGGGGGTTGTTTTCCAATGAATCCGGATTGGGCAGCGCACCAATTGTTGCGGCTGCCGCTCAGACCAAGAATCCGGTCCGGCAGGCCCTGGTCTCCTCGACCGGGACCTTTTGGGATACGGTGGTGGTGTGTGCCATAACCGGTCTGGTGTTGGTCAATTCGGGCGAATGGCGGAATGGAATTAAGGGTGCTGTCCTGACCAAAACTGCATTTTCCGATATCCCGGTCATCGGCCCGATTATCTTGACCATCGGATTACTGACCTTTGTTTTCTCCACCATCTTAGGCTGGTCCTATTATGGGGAAAAAGCGGCCGAATATCTGTTCGGCAAATCGGTGCTGATACCTTACCGGATTCTCTGGGTGATGGCGGTCTGGTTAGGTTCCGTTCTTGCTTTGCCGGTGGTCTGGTCTTTTGCCGATATTACCAACGCCTTGATGGCGATTCCCAACCTGATTTCACTGCTGTTTTTAAGCGGGGTTCTGGTCCGTGAAACCCGCCATTATCTGTGGGAAGGACATCTTGATCAGAATTGATTTTTAATAGGATGAGCGATCCGGGACCGAGACAGAATAGTGGATCGGTATTGGCGCCGGAATGCGGGTAAGCGCGCCCTGCCGGGCGCACACAAAAAAAGCCGGCCTACGATGAGATTAGGCCGGCTTTTTTTTGATTGTGGTGTTAGTGTTAGTAGCGTCCGAATTCTTCGTCATCGAGTTTGATGATTTCATCCGGTTTGACGATCTTGCTGCGTCCGGAGCCGGCGGGCAGGTTGTCGGAAGGTTTGCCGGGAGACTGGTTTCGCATGCTTTGGATGAGGGCCAGTTCGCCGGCCGAAATATCCTGGGGGATATCGACGGATCCGGTGTTGCGGATTTTGAATTTTGACAGCATGGAACGCAGTTGGGCGGATTGTCCGGAGAGTTGTTCGGACGCGGCAGCGCTTTCTTCGGCGCTGGCGGTATTCTGTTGAGTGACCTGGGATATCTGGGCCAATCCGTTATTGATCTGAGCGATGGCCTGAGCTTGTTCGTTCGATGCCGCCGCAATTTCGGCTACCACATCGCCGGTCTTGGTCGATCCGGTATCGATAGCGGACAGAACTTCGGAGGTGCGGACGGTGATGGCGGTTCCGTTTTCCGCTTTTTTGATGGCGCCCTCGATCATTTCGGCGGTTTCTTTGGCCGCTTTGGCGCTGCGTGCTGCCAGGTTGCGGACCTCTTCCGCTACCACCGCAAATCCTTTGCCGTGACGTCCGGCCCGGGCCGCTTCGACCGCTGCATTCAGCGCCAGCAGATTGGTCTGGAAAGCAATCTCATCGATCACTTTAATGATCTTGGAAATGTTCTTGCTGGATTCATTGATTTCCTTCATGGCATTCATCAGATCATGCATCTGCTCGGTTCCTTTTTGGGAGGCTTCCTTGGCCTGCTGTGCCAACTGATTGGCCATGTTGGCATTTTCTGCATTTTGCTTGGTCTGGGCTCCAACCTCCTGCATCGAACTGGTACTCTGTTCCAGAGCCGCCGCCTGTTCGGTCGCTCCCTGGGAGAGTGACTGGCTGGCGTTGGAAACCTCCTGAGCCCCGCTTGAAACCTGCTCAACCGCAGTCTTTACCTGGCTGAGAATGGTGTTGATGGACTGGGCCGTATGGTTCAGGGCATTTTTTAGAATGGCATGGTCTCCCTGATAGTTCCCCTGCATCTCCTTGGTCAGATCCCCGTTTTCCATCAGTTTGAGAATTGTGACGGCTTCCTTGATCGGACCGATCACCGAATTCAGGGTCTGATTGATTCCATCGATAATTTTGGCATAATCTCCCTGGTGTTTGGATGTGTCGGCCCGGGTGTCCAATTTCCCTTCGACTGCAGCTTGCGCCAAGACGTGGGTATCATTGACCAGGGCTTGGACGGCATCGATACACTGATTGACATTGTTCTTGATCTCGTTGTAATCTCCGTGATAGGTAACGGTGATTTTGGGAGGAATATCGCCTTTTGAGATGCGATCCACATTTGAAGCCATCAGTTTCAAGGGGGTAATCAGATTATCGCAGATCGAATTGATTCCCTGGACCAGTTTTTTCCAGTCGCCCTGGAACAGATCGACATCACTGCGATCCGATAGGTTTCCATCTTTCATGTTGGTGGATAAGCGGTCGATTCCCTTGAGAATGGTGCTCAGATTATCGATCAATTGATTGAGGTTATTTTTGATCTCATTGAAATCGCCCTTGTAGGTATCGGTGATTTTGGGAGGGATATCCCCATGGGAGATGCGTTCGACGTACTCGGCGGCCACATTCAGAGGCCCGATCACGGCGTCGAGGGTGGCATTGACTCCCTCGATGATTTTTCTAAAATCCCCCTGATGCTTGGAGATGTCGGCCCGGGTATCCAGCCGGCCCTCGACGGCTGAGGTTACCAATTGATTGGCATCGTGCACCAGGGCATTGATCGAATCGATGCAAATGTTCAAATTGTTCTTGATCTCATTGAAATCACCCTTGTAGGAATCGGTGATTTTGGGAGGGATATCCCCCTTGGAGATACGGTCGACGTATTCGGCGGCCACATTCAGAGGCCCGATCACAGCATCGAGGGTGGCATTGATCCCTTCCACGATTTTCCTATAATCCCCCTGATGCTTGGAGGCATCGGCCCGGGTATCCAGTCGGCCTTCAACGGCGGCCCGGCTTAATCCATCGACATCCTCGATCAGTTTTTTGATCTTTTCAACCATTCCTTTCAATGCCGTCAATAATATCCCGGTTTCATCGGTTCGATCGACCTCGATACTGAAAGCGGTATCCCCCTTGGCGATCCGGTTGGCGATCTCCACGCATCGATTGATCGGAACCGTGATGCTGCGGGTGGTCAGGACAGCTAAAACGATCGATATAACAATCGTGATCAATCCGATGATGATCATGATCCAGGATGCCCGAACCGCCGCGGCAGCAGCTATTGTCGATTCCGACTGCGAGATGCCTGTCTGGAATACAATCATCTCCTCCAAAACCCGAATATAATTGTTTTGAACAGGCTGGAAAGCTCCAAGCAATAACTCTTTGGCTTTTTGAATATCCCGTTTTTCAACATGTTCCATTAACGGGGTTCTGACTTCCATATAAGCGTTCCGTGCGACCTGAATCTTGTCAATCAGCTTTTTCCCTTCCTCCGAAACGACTGTCTTTACCAGAGTATCCAGTACTTGGGTTTGAATGATCCGTATGGAATCGATCCGATTTTTCTGAGCCTGGATGACAGCCGGGTCGTCCGACATGACCATCATATCAATGGCCTGAACGGCGCCATTCAGATTATCAACCAGGGTTTTGGCCTGGGTGATTTTGGGAATCCGGTCGAACGCCACCCGATGAACACTCGTGGACAACCGATTGAATTGGATATAACCGATAGCAATGATGACAATCATCAGTATCAATAACACCACAAAACTGATGGCTAATCGGATGCCGATCACCATGTTTTTGAACATATAATCCTCCTGTGATACTATGGGTTAAGGTTTGATTGTCGAGATGAGATGGTTTGTTTCATGACCGATTTCATAGTCATTGATTCCTTATGTCCGGTTGAAAAATTATGGACCAGGGGTTGATTATCCGATCGGTTTTTCGACCTCACTGTCATTCAAAATATGATCAATATTAAGTAGAATCTTGACCTGATCACTTATTTTTCCGATTCCGTTGATATAACGGCTCTTAGCGCCCTTGTTGGTTTTAGGCGGCGGATCGATACTTTTCTCAGGGATGCTCAAAACTTCCGACACCTCATCCACAATCAATCCGGTCGCCGAGTCGTTCAGATTGACGACGATAATACAGGTTCGATCCCCATATTCTTTATCGGGGAGATTGAAGCGTGTTCGGACATCGATCACCGGAATCACTTTTCCGCGAAGATTGATGATGCCTCTGACGTAATGAGGGGTATCCGGAACCTCTGTAATTCGCTGAATTCCAATAATTTCAGTGACATGACGAATCTCGATCGCATAATCTTCGTTGCTGATTCGGAAGGTTAGGTATTTGTCCTTTTGAGTATCTTCCTCCTCTTCCAAATAATCATCATCCAGCTCTGACGACTGCTTCTTTTCTTCCATAAATAGCCTCCTCCCGGGGATTGGTAAAGCGTGATTGAATAGAATATTACCAATATAACCGCTCACTAAAGGTTTGTCAATTTCAATTTTTCTTTCTGCTCCCGCTTTTGCTTTCTAATCATTTATCGTCATTCTAAATGCCAATCTTTAGATAATTTTCAGATGGATCCGTGTCGGCCCGGGAACCATTCATTATTAAATACGTCGACGGGTTTCAGATTGACCTTGGTTGATCCGGTTACAATTCGGTTTGAGGAGGGGAAGACCATTGGAACGACCAAAATTTAAGTTGTTTTTGTTGGTCTTTCTTTGTATATTATATGCAAGAAGGACGAAAGCGGAAGTCGGCGATTTCATTCTTTTTTTATTTTTATTTCCGATTGATTATCATCCCGTAACAATTTGTTTAAAGGAATTGATAGATCGGACAACGGAAAGCGGCCGTTTATTTTGGAGGGGATATGCTGAAACGTTATGATTTTTCCGGGGGGCGGGTTGTGGAGACGGAATCTGCGAATCATCCCATTGCGGTCTACATTCACCCGAATGATGATGAAAAGCGGTTTCTGGTGGAGCAATTCAAACTGGATGAGCACACGCTCAATTCATCACTGGATCCGGACGAATTATCCCGGATTGAGTTCGAGCCGGATCATATCGCCATGATTCTGAAGCGTCCCCGTAATTATTCAGCTAAGGAAAAATTCGTGTTTGCCATTTCATCGTTCGGGATCTTTTGGTCAAAATCATTCTTGATCATTGTCATATCGGAAGATATTCCACTCTTTGATCTGAAGATTTTTTCCAGAATCATCAATACCCAGGATGTGGCGCTCAAACTGATCTATCGGACAATCTTTCATTTTCTGGATCACCTGAAGATCATCAATTCGATATCGGATGCCTTGGAACAGAAAATCAATACCTCGATGGAGAATAATCATCTGATCAGTCTGTTTACATTAGAAAAGAGCTTGGTTTATTATTTGAACGCCATCAATTCGAATGCGGCCTGTATTGAGAAATTGAAATACAATGCCAACCGGATCGGATTTTCGACCGAGCATATCGAAATTTTGGACGATATTATTATTGAAAACAGTCAATGTTATAAACAGGCCGAAATCTATTCCAATATTCTGGCCAGCCTGATGGATGCCCGGGCATCCATTGTCAGCAATAATCTTAATGTACTGATGAAAACCCTCAATATTATTACTATCGGGATTATGGTCCCGACGTTTGTAGTCAGCGCCTTCTCGATGAATGTAACAATTCCATTATCCAAAAATCCATCTGCATTCCTGATTATCATGGGATTGGCGGCAATATCGGTAATCATTTTCATGATTATCTGGAAAGTCAGGAAATAATGCTTCGAATATCGTTGATCCTGGTGAGTTTATTCAGTATGATAGCGGCTCAGTTTCCCACGGATATGGATTATGGATTATTACAAATCCAATCAGGCCGGATGCTGCAGGTATCAAGCTATGATCGAAGTGGGGGAAATCATGATTATCAAGGAATATACCCCAATCAGACTCTGGTTTTAGCGGAATTGGATGGGCCGGGTATTATCCGTAGAATTTGGATGACCCTATCCTCACCGGATTCTCATTATTTACGAAAGGTTTTGATTCGGGCCTATTGGGATGATGAACCCGAGCCTTCGATTGAGGTTCCATTGGGTGATTTTTTTGGAACCGGAATGGCGTACTGTCATTATGAGACTCCTTATCTGGGGATGAGTAGCGGTGGGTTTTATTGTTACCTGCCGATGCCTTTCCGGCATAAAGCGCGTCTGGAGATTGTCAACCAGACTGATGGCACGATACCCTCTTTCTATTACCAGGTTGGATATCTCAAACCGGATTCCATGTTGAATGATGATATGGCTTATTTCCATGCCTGTTGGCATCGGGATCTTAGACCGGATTCCGGTTGCTCTTATACGATCCTGGAAGCGGTCGGTCATGGGCATCTGATCGGTATGAATTTGAGTGTTCAGGGATATACTAAAAACTGGTATTTTTTAGAAGGAGATGAGCAGATTCGGGTCGATGGAGAGAAAAATCCCGGAATAATCGGAACCGGAACAGAGGATTATTTCAACAGCGGTTGGTATTTTAATCAGGGAATCTTTGCCTCCGCCTTCCATGGTTTGTTATTAAAAGATAATGCCTCACGACGAATCGCGGCTTATCGGTTTCATATTCCGGATCCGGTTCCCTTCAAAAAATCTATTCTTTTCCAAATCGAGCATGGTCCGGAAAACGATGAAACAGCCGATTACAGTAGTACCGCTTACTGGTATCAGAATGAGCCCCATCAGACATTTCCTATCATTCCCAAACCCTCGATGCGAATCCCTCTTCAGGTTGTGGTTCCATTGGGAGCCCTTGAAGCAGAATCGCTTCATCCGATCGGAAACGATATCCTGACTTCTGTCATCGATATGACCGATTGGGGATCCGATTGGAGCGATGGTAAGCAATTAAGGATTGAATCCCAATCCGGGAAACCCTCTTTTGAGCTCCCCATTTCAGATTTGCCGGAGGAAGCATACCAGATTGATCTTTATGTTACCCGAGGACCTGAATATGGTCATTGTCGAATAAGCGCCTCACGGGAACTGGTTGGAGAGTTCGAGGCTTACGCCAAGCGGATAGTTCCGGGAGGTGCTGTCTGCCTGAAAGCGATCAAGCCTGAGATGGGGAGAATTGTTCTTCGATTTGAATCGGATAGCGTGATCGGATTGGATGCCCTGGTTCTGAATCCTGTCCGCCGGTTCATTCCGGAATGGCAGGTGATTGGACCTTTTCCGAATCCCGAAGACTCGAGCGGTTCACGGATCGGTTTGAATACCGTTTATCCTCCCGAACTTGGGATTGACCTCGATCAGAATTATCCCGGCGCAGAAAACAAACGAGTAAACTGGAGAACGATGTCACCCGATTCTCTTGGGAAGCTTTCTTTTTATCAATGCTTCGAACCGAATGAAAATGTGGTAATGTATGCCGTGTGTTGGGTCTTTTCTCCCGATGACCGTACTGCCACCCTTTTTACCGGATCGGATGATGGTATCAAGGTTTTTATCAATGATCAAGCCGTTTTTTTGCGATCGGTTTTGAGAATTTCCGAGATGGATAAAGATCGAATTCTAATTCATCTTCATTCGGGATGGAATAAAGTCTTGCTTAAAATTGAGAACCATTTGGGAGGTTTTAGCTTCTTCGCAAGAATTGTCGATGGTCACCGGGAACTAAAATTTTGTTCTCACCCCCCCATGAAATAATTATCCACTCTTCTTAATCCTAAAATCATTCTTTATCCCATCGAGCCGATCCATCTATGGCGTGTTTGTTTGAGAAAAAAAAATAAACGATTATGACTCGGCTAAGCTTCATATCTTGAATATGATAGGGAATATGGATCTGATGGGTTGGTTTACTATTTATTTATGCTTGACAAATAATTCGAAATATTCTATTTTAATAATATGAATGGCAGAATGTAAATATTAAACCGGCCATATAATCAGATTGTGATTGGTAAAATCATGATCCGATGGAATGAGTGATTGATTTCATACCAAACTAAATTGATTAACAGGAGATGATTATGAATTTTAAAACCATGAAATTGGGTACCAAAATTTCGTTAGCCGTGACATTGATGGTCATTATCATCTTAGTGTTGAGTATTACTCTGGCGACATTGAATACCAAAGGAATCGTCAAGGATATCATGATCAAGCAATTGGACCAGTTGACAGAGAATACTCAAAAGTCCATGGATCTATGGATGGCGAATCATCAGAATATCTTGCAGTTGCTGACTCATCATCCCGATATTCTGGCCGGGCTGTCCGGCAATTCTATCGACCCCGGGAACGCTTTATTGACAGGCTATGCTCAGTATTATCAGGACTATGAAAACCTTTTTGTGACCGATTTGTCCGGCCGGATTGTGATGGCCGGAAAAGGGGGAGTCGGTACCGATATTTCGACTTATCCCTGTTTTGTCAATATTGTTCAGGAACGAAAAGAGATTTGTGTCGATAAGATGCACTATTTATCCCCGGTATCTCAGCAGCGGGTTTTCGTCATGGCGGCTCCGATCAAGAATTCCAATGGCGAACTGCTTGGAGTTTTGGGAATAGCTATCTATTTTGAACAATTCTCCAAAAAATTCATCGAAGGAGTCAGGATTGCAACCAATGGTTACGGGGTTATGAATAATTCCGAGGGTAGTTTTCTTTATCATCCGGACAGCACTTTGTACGGCAAAAGTATGAATCAGTACGATATTATGAAGACAGTTCTAAGCGAGAAAAACGGCATGAGTCGGTATCTATGGATTGACGGTAAGTATAAGTATGCCTGTTTCCGCACTGATCCATTATCCAACTGGACCGTATTGTTTAATGTTTATGAGGATGATCTGTTGGCGCCGGCTCTTAAACAGCGGAACATGATGATCCTGATGGGCATTCTATTGTTGATCGGAATGATTCTGGTTGTGCTGGTCATGATCAGAAGGATTCTGGTTCGTTCTCTGGATGAATTCATGAACAATTTCAGCGCCGGAGCTTCCGGTGATTTGACGGTCCGTGCCTCGGTCCGCAGTGGGGATGAAATCGGAATGATGTCGAACCAGTTTAATCATTTTGTGTTAGAGTTGTCGGGGGGAATGAAAAAGATTCGGGATATTGCCGCCATCATTTCCAGCTCCATCACCCAGGTCGGGGCTACCAGTGAGGAATTATCGGCTAATACTCAAAGTACCACCCAGGAGATTAACAGTATTGCCGGGGCTATTTCAGAAATTACCAGCAATACGGAAGAGATCAGTCAGAATGCGGTCCGGATGAAGGATGGTGCGGAGACCAATGCTCATTATACCGATGAAGCCAACCAGAATAACGAGCGACTGGCGGTGAAAATGAAGGACTTGAGTGAGCGTGAGCAGGAGTTTGTAGTCGATCTTGAGAAACTGAAACGGAATTCGGACGAGATTACTAATATTGTCGGTGTGATTGAAGATATTGCTGATCAAACCAACTTGTTGGCGTTGAATGCCGCTATTGAAGCGGCCAGAGCCGGAGAACACGGTCGCGGATTTGCCGTGGTGGCGGATGAAGTCCGAAAACTAGCCGAAAAAACCCAGAATTCAACCAAGGAAATCTCGGGTATGGTTGGGGATATTCAGTCTAATGTCAATACGATTGTGAGCGAGATTGCGGCCAATGTCAAAGAAATTGAATCCATCAACCAGGATGTGCTCGAATCCACCGATATGATTCGGACAGTCAATCAATCGACCCTCAGTACACTTGATCTGATCAAGGAGATTACCCAGGCGTTACATGAACAAAAAAAGGCTATGGAGCAGATCCTGCAGAATACTGAAAGTATCAACACCGGCAGTATTGAAAACAGTTCCGGACTGGATCAGATTGTCCAGGCTATTTCCGACTTGAATCTGAGAGTGGAAGAGCTGGTGAGTGTCACTCAAAATTATAAACTCACTACGGAAGAATCCCGGAGAACACCCCCAACTGGCTTAACTGTAAGATCTTAGGTTTTATTGAGATTCTGTTTGTATCATAGGCTGAGTATACCCTTCCGGAAGAGCTTAAGCGAAGTCCTGTAAGAGAGTTGACCAAAACTATCCGGGTATTATCGCGTAATTATTTTGAATTTATTAGTATGGTGGCGTTTTTATAGAGTTAAGCTGCATCGAATTGAGCCTGTATTTTTGAGTGAATGGATTGAGATTCGGTCATGCCGGTCCTGCCGGGGCGGTCATAAGAATTATTTTTTAAGAAAGGATACGATCGGGTGATTTTTGTTGTTTCCATCATCATCATTTTGGCTGTTTATTCCACCAAGCTTTCAACCCGGCTTGGAATTCCCATTTTGTTGGTTTTTTTAATGATAGGAATAGTGACCGGCAGCGATATCCTGAATCTGATTGATTTTGATGATATGCGCCTGACTCAGGAGATTGCCAATTTAGCGCTGGTTTTTATTATTTTTGAAAGCGGGTTTCAGTTGAAAGGATCATCACTCCGCTCGGTACTGATGCCGGCCATGACGCTGTCAACCCTGGGTGTCATAGTGATGACGCTGTTTATGGGAACTTTAATTCATTATATTATTGAGACGGATTGGGTTTTTTCCATGTTGATCGGGGCAATCATTTCTTCTACGGATGCCAGCGGGGTGATTACACTGCTGCGTCAGAATCCGGTCCGAAGTAAGGTTTCGGATACCCTGGAGGTGGAGTCGGTAACCAATGATCCGGCCGCCATTCTGCTGACGATATTCATGATCCAACTGGTGTTGCATCATTCGGCTGATATCCCTTTTCCTCTGATAAGCCTGATTTGGCAATTGGTCGGAGGAGTCGGAGTAGGGATCGGGGTTGCCTGGCTGGGGCGACAGTTGTTCAACCATCTTAAATCGCAGCTTCGGGGTAACTATTATATTTTGATTATCGGATTGATCCTTTTTTCAGCCGGATTGGCCTCTCTGGTTCAGGCTAATCAGATCATTGCTGCCTTTTTTTCCGGTGTCGGAATGGGGAATATGGATTTCGATTACAAGCGTGGGATCAACCATTTTATCGATGGAATCGCTTCATTTGCCACCATCTGCCTGTTCCTGATGCTGGGATGGCTGGTTTTCCCCAGTAATTTCATTTCCGTTTGGCACGAGGGTATTTTAATTGCGCTGGCTATGATCGTATTAGCCCGTCCCCTAATGGTTTTTCTCTGCACCCTGGTTTACCGTTATGATTGGAGGGAGAAAGCTTTCCTGGCCTGGGCGGGGTTAAAGGGAGCCGTTCCGATTGTGTTGGCGACCTATCCGGCGGCTCATGGACTGGATGATCAGCATTATATATTCAACCTGGTTTTCTTTGCCGTTCTCATATCGCTACTGCTTCAGGGATTAACCATCAATCCGATTGCCGGTTGGCTTCGGTTGCGGATTCCCAGCCAAAAAAATGTGCTCTATTCTATGGAGCTGTTCAGTTTGAGCGATACCAACCTCGAAATGTCGGAGATCTATATCGATCGGACATTTTCGATTGTCAACCGCCGTATTGCCAGTCTTAATCTGCCGGCTAATATTCTGATCACTACTATTGTGCGGAATAATAAAGTGATTCTTCCGAAAGGCCATACCCAGATTCTGGCGGAGGATCTTGTTTTTGTTTTATTACCCAAGAATCAGATTGAACCGTTCTATGATATCTATTTGAATCAGAACAGGGTGGATGATCCATCAGGGGTGGAGAGGACAGAAGGATGAATCGGATTCAGCAGGCGGAACGCTTTATTTCTGCATTTTTCAATCCCTTGGCCCGAACCTATGTGCGGGATTTATTGATTGAGAGCTATTCGGAAGCGATACTGCATCATCATCCCCAGCATCCGTCGCTTGATTCCGATGGGATTAATCAACAATGCCGTCATCTGGTTGAGTATGTATTTGAGAGAATCGATCATCTTAATGGCCAGCCCGATAAGTTGTTTGCTCTTTTGACCGCGTTATCGCGGCAACACTCTCCCCGGAATACGATTTGGTTTGATGAGTTTACTACAGCCTATCAGCATTACAAGCATCATCGCAAACTCGAGAACCGATTTCGGCAGTTGGAGTCTTTTTT
>JAGOEH010000090.1 GCA_017997825.1 Candidatus Delongbacteria bacterium
GCCAGAAACATCATCAGGCGTTCGATATATTCCGGTTTACCCTGAAAATGGCGTCTCAATTGTGGATCCTGGGTGGCAATTCCGGCGGCGCAATGATTGAGATGGCATTTGCGCATCATGACACACCCCAGGGCGATCAGGGTCATGGTGCCGAACCCGAACTCTTCGGCTCCCAACAGGGCGGCGATCACGATATCCCGGCCGGTTTTCAACTGTCCGTCAACCTGGATGATGATCTTATCCCGCAGCCGATTCAGGATCAGTGACTGATGGGCTTCCGCCAATCCCAGTTCCCAGGGAATTCCGGCATGCTGGATCGAGGTGATCGGGGAAGCGCCGGTACCTCCGTCATATCCGGAAATCAGCACCCGATCGGCCTTGGCTTTGGCCACGCCCGAGGCAATCGTGCCGACGCCGGCCGTAGAGACCAGTTTGACCGAAATCTCGGCCTGGGGATTGATACAGTGCAGGTCATGAATCAACTGAGCCAGATCCTCGATGGAATAGATATCGTGATGGGGCGGAGGAGAGATCAGGGTCACTCCCGGAGTGGTATGCCGGACTCGGGCGATCTCATCACTGACTTTATGTCCCGGCAACTGGCCGCCCTCTCCCGGTTTGGCTCCCTGGGCCATTTTGATCTGGAGCTCGTCAGCCGATATTAAATACTCCGGTGTGACCCCAAATCGGCCGGAAGCGATCTGCCTGGTTTTGGAACGGCGTTCAACCCCGGATTCATCCGGTTTTGAACGCCGCGGGTCTTCGCCCCCCTCCCCGGAATTACTGCGGGATCCCAGCCGGTTTTGGGCCAGGGCAATGGTTTGATGCGCCTCCGGACTGATCGAGCCCATCGACATGGCCGAAGTCACCAGCCGCTTGACAATCGATTCAGCCGGCTCGACCTCCTCCGGAGGTACCGGATGATCCGGGATCAACTGAAACATTCCGCGCAGCGTGGTATAGCGATGGATCTGTTGATCCACCATTCGGGTAAATTCCTGAAATTGAGCGTAACTGTCGGATCTGACCGCCGATTGGAGCTTGGCAATCGATTCGGGAGTCCAAAAATGCTTTTCACTATTCCGGCGATACCGGTATTGACCACCCAGCTCCAAAAAACGATCATGTTCGGGATTGGAACTGACGGCCTTCAAATGAAACTCTGAAGCTTCTCTTGCCACGTCACGGATTCCCAGTCCCCCGATTCGAGTGACGGTACCCCTGAAATAACGATCGATCAGGGACTGGGATAATCCGATGGCCTCAAAAAGCTGAGATCCGTAAAAACTGTGCAGGGTGGAGATTCCCATTCGGCTCATGGTCTTGAGAATACCCTTTTTGACGGCGGTGATATAATGATCCATGGCTTTTTCGGCGGTAAGTCCCGCCTCCAGCCGGCCGTTTTCGGCCAGGTGGCGAAGGGTGGCGAAGGTCAGATAGGGACAGATCGCGTCGGCTCCATATCCGATCAGGAGGGCATAATGAAAAACCTCTTTAACCGATCCGGATTCGATAATGATTCCGGCCTGGTTGCGTAATCCCTGCCGGATCAGATGGTGGTGAAGGCCGGCTACCGCCAACAGGGCCGGAATGGGGGCCATTTCCGGACCGGTATTGCGGTCGGTCAGGATAATCAGACGGGTTCCCTGGCGGATGGCCTGTTCAACCTGCTGAAAGATCCGGTTCAGGGTTTCCTCCATCGATTCTCCCTGATGATCGGGATCAAATAAAATATTGATTTCCTCTACCTGAAGCCGGCGGTGTCCGGCCTGTTTAATCCGATTCAGATCCTCGGGCGACAGGATGGGATGATTGAGCTTGAAGCCGTAAAACTGTTCCGGGGCTTCATCCAGCAGACTGCCTTCTCCGCCCACAAAGCTTTCCAGCGACATCACCAGATCTTCCCGTAACGGGTCGATCGGGGGATTGGTAACCTGGGCGAATTGTTGTTTGAAATAATTGTAGAGAGGCGGAAATTGGGTGGAGAGCACCGCCAATGGGGCATCGTTCCCCATCGAATTGATGGCTTCCTGTCCGTAGGTGGCCATCGGTATCAGAACCATCTTGATCTCTTCCTCGGTGAAATGGAAGATCCGCTGCCGTCGATAAAGCCATTCCGAGTTTTCGTGAGGGATCGAAGCCGGGGCGAACAGACCCCGCAACTGGATCTGGTTATCTTTGACCCAGCGGCGATAGGGTTTCTGGCGCGAGATCCGGGCTTTGATTTCGCGATCGGGAATGATGCGGTCCTGATGGTGATCGATCAGGAACATCTGGCCGGGACGCAGGCGTCCCTGGCGCAGGATCTGATCCGGAGGCAGATTGAGCACTCCGGTTTCGGAAGAGAGCACGATCAGCCCGGAATGGGTGGTGGTGGTTCTGGCCGGCCGGAGTCCGTTGCGGTCCAGAATCCCCCCGGTATAGTTATGGTCGCAGAATACCATCGCCGCCGGGCCGTCCCACGGCTCCATCACCGCCGAATGAAATTCATAGAATGCCCGTTTGTCTTCGCTCATCTGTATCCGGGGACCATAGGGCTCCGGTATCATCATCATCATGGCATGGGGCAGGGAACGCCCTCCCAATACCAGCAATTCCAGAACATTGTCGAATATGGCCGAATCGCTGCCGTTCTCCTGAATGATCGGCTTGATCTTGTCCAGATCCTCACCGAACAATTCCGATTTCAAAATCGATTCCCGGGTCTTCATGCGATTGATATTCCCGCTCAGGGTATTGATCTCCCCGTTGTGGGCGATGAAGCGGAAGGGTTGGGCCAGTTTCCAGGTGGGTAGGGTATTGGTGCTGTAACGCTGGTGGACGACCGCCACCGGGCTGATCAACCGGGGATCGGCCAGATCGGGAAAGTAGCCGCTGATCTGGCTGGCCGTCATCAGGCCCTTATAGACGATCTTACAGCAGGACAGAGTCACCACATAGAAAGAATCCGGGATAGGGGAGAGGGTTTCGACCTCTTTTTCAACCAAACGCCGAATGACATAGAGTTTGCGTTCCAGGTGTTCCGGCCGGATTGATCCTTGTCCGATAAAGCACTGTTCGATCCGGGGCTCGGAGGATCGGGCATGGGTTCCCAATACCCGGCTTTCCACCGGGACCTTGCGCCATCCCAGAAATTGTGTTCCTTCTTCCTCCGATTTATGCTCGATGATTCGCCGACAGCGATCGGCTGATTCCGGATCTACCGGTAAAAACACCATCCCGACACCATAGTGTCCGAGAGAGGGGAGTTCAATGCCGGATGATGAACACTCGCTTCGTAGAAAATCATCAGGCAGATGCAGCATGATTCCCGATCCGTCTCCGGTGGATTTGTCCCCTCCGATCGCCCCTCGATGTTCGAGATTGACCAGCGCCGTCAGGGCTTGTTCGACTAGGCTGTGATCCGCCTGGCCACCCACCTGGGCGGTGAATCCGACTCCGCAACTGTCATGCTCGAATCGCCGGCTGTATAATCCCTGATACTCCTTCGATATGGCTGAATGATAATCCTTCATTTAGCACTAATCCTTCCGGTATGGTTTATCCCTTTTCAATCACCTGTTTTATCCGGATACTACTACCCTGATATGGAATCTAATACTATCCATAAATTGTGGCTGGCAGTCAGCCGATCATTCCATTCATAGTATAAAAATACATGTGAAAAGTCAAATAAAAAATTCGGTAATTAAGGATTATAACCGGCTTACTGTAATCAAATAGATTGCAAAATAAAGACTTATAAGAATAATAAAAATAATATAAATAGAATAAATATGCATTATATTCGGATAATTCTACTGTAAATCAAGTGATAGGGGAGTAGAAGGCTATATTGATTCCTTAGTATTAGTGAGTTGGATTTGATTGGATTTTGATGCCGTCCGGAATCTACCTGTATCAGAATAAGTAACGACAACTTATCAAATCACCCATTATTGATAAAAACATCACTTTTTCGGGGATTGGATGTTTCCGGTAAGCGAGTATAATAAAGCTCGATGAAGAATCTTTTTGTATCGTTCATTTTGTTCGGGAGTGCGATAGGAAGGACGGGATAGTGTATTGTCAAGTTTTTTTCCATATTCCTTGCCATTTATTCTGGTGTACGTAATAGCCATCGTGAGAGTGTCGTTATAGTAACTATCGAATGCGCTTGTTCCGATATAGCCCATCTGATTTGCATAGTAAACACTCATTATGTATGGATCTTGCAGCATATCATATAAATCATAGCGGAATACATCGTTCATCCTACAAAAAAACGTATCGAAGTGATCCATTCTTTTAGCAAGCATATAGGTAGCACCATAATCATCAGCTTTCAGGCCAGATAAGTGATCCCATCGATCGCCATCCATCGGATCAATTTTAGCTAATTTACATTCAAAAAAGGGATTATCCGGGATGGCAATTCCGGAAGGGGATTCGGAATCATATAGTGTATCTAACAGTGTACCTATTAAATATCCATCTTTATAGTATAAATAATCAAATTCCGAATACCCGTCATAATATTTGAATAAACCTTGGTAGACTTTTTCCCCGTCTGTCCGGAAAACCGTATCGATTATTGAATGAATAGCATATACATTCTGATCTATAAAAAAAGCAACTTGAAGTTCATTCCCGATCTGCAGAGGAATTGCATAAAACGGAGTGACCTTATCATGTTTCTTACTGCAACATGATAAGGAAATAAAAAGTAATAACAATATTCTTAAGAAATGATACATGAAATCTCCTATCGATTGAATCAGATCAGCGGTAATCGCCTAATAAATAAGTGGCGCTGTCGCTGACCAGAAGCGGTTTCAGGTTCATATCCCGGACCTCATAGCGATAGATTCCCGATAATGAACCTTGATTGAGACTCAACGCCAGATCGATTGAATTGGGAGCCCATTCCAGCGATGTAATGGTATATCCGGCGGATTTTTCAAAATTGATGTCGACCGGTCGATCGGGGTTGGAAAAGGTCACGATAGTAATGGTGTTGGCATCCGGCATATAAGCCATTTTCAGCCCGTCCGGCGAGTATTTTGCCTTAACCACATACGTGTTATCCAGGCGGAAGTACACTTTAAGGATTTCACCTTGGGTCGAAATTTCTCCGAAACACCAGTAATAGTTGATTACGGAACGTCCGTTCACTGTGATCTGTTCTTTCATCTGGTATTTGGCGAGAAGCCGGTTCTCATCATGAGGATGAGAATCAAAAACCATCATATCCCCACTTGAGGAATCATGTTGTATCTTTAATGGCAGTCGGTTGAGTTGGTTGTTTTTTTCCGAGCAATCAGAAATGAAATATCCTACCAGTAAACCGGCTAAAGTATATGGATAGCAAATTTGCATGCTATGGCCTATCCAGACAAATCGACCATCATCATAAAAACCCGCACCGGCTATACTATCCTGAAATATCCCATTGTTATCGGCAAGATAAATCATTCTTAGATCCTTTGCTAATTGATCGGATGATCCTCCAGCGGAGAAGATGGCGATCAGATTTTTGTCCCACGACCATTGTGCCGATTGGAAATAGCCGTGTCCATTGGTGATTCGAACCTGATCGCTTCCATCATCATTCATCCGGTAAATTTGAGGCTGGTTAGAATTCTTGGCCGTTGAAGAAAAAAGTATCCTTCCATGATCGTTTTGTTCACTGTTTTCATCTTTGCTGCAAGTGATGAAAATCAAGGGTAATGATAAAACCAATAGCAATAAACCGACACGTTTTAATTTCATTTCATACTCCTGAATTACTCTGATCCCGGTGCATAAAATAGTTCCGGGATCAGAGTGTAGAATTGAGATTAACCGGTTATTTGATCAGGACGATTCTTTTCGAGATGTTTCCTTCATGATTACTGATCCTAACGAAATATATTCCTGATTGAACAGGTTTATTTTGATTGTCTTTACAATCCCAAGTCAAGCTATGGTTACCGGAATCATAATACGATTCAAACAAATCCTTGACTTTTTCACCCATAATATTGTAAATATCCGCATTAATCATACCAGACCTCTGATTGCTGAAAACAATATTGACCTGCCCATTACTCGGATTTGGGTAACTATTGATAGTGAGATTCAATGAAACGGTTTCATTCTGATGGCTGTTCTTAGGGAGAGGCGTGATACATTCATCTGCCACTGGAATATTATGATTATCCTCGAATGCTGTTTCCATCATGTTAACAAAATCACAAAGCGGGCGTGTCATTCGAAGATTTTCAGCAAAGTCGCTGAAATTCGTTGCCTGAGGTTGACGCATTAATGCTTGGAGAATATAATAATCAATTTGGGTGGCTGAATAGTTTCCCCCCATATTCCTCAAATCCCAACAGGCTCCACCAATTACTTGTCCGAATGCATGACATTCAGTGGAATCCGGATAAGAGCCAAATTGATAATTATTGCTAAGGTTTCGGTTACCACCGATGGATTCACCGCAACTTCCATCATTGGTTAATGCACAAGCAAAATAATCAGCAAATCCTTCATCCATGGCTTGTGCCTGTAACGATCCGCCGATCCATCCTCCATAAATACTATATAGTGCACAATGGGTGTATTCATGATAAATCACATCGCTGGCATAAGCATAATTGGTGCCTCCGTAATTAGAAATTTTGATAAATGTGCCCCAAGACTGTGGTGGGTTATTGGAATTTGCATAAATTGGAAGTTGATAATCCATCCCGGAATATCCTAATGTGTTTGAATAATAATCATGAATCTGATTTACATGATAAAAAAGATTGGTTTCACATGTACAAAAGCCAATATTGAGTAAACCTGATGATGATGCGAAAAAGTTTGTTGTTGTCGTATAATCTGCACCATCTTCAATTGAGGCATACGAATTTTGAAAACCTCCATTCATTGTGAATTTACCAATTTTTCTGCCAGCTCCAGATGACCAGTTTATGGAATAAGAACCATCAGATCCACTACTGCCTGAAGCTTCTAAATATGCGTAATAATCAGTTATTTTTATATTGGCCATTAATCCTTCATAAGAAACTGGAGAATCATAATGATTTACAGGGTAATACATCTTGGTAGTCGATCCATGAAGATTCCAATCCCCATTTTTGATTCGATTCTCTTTCAAAATGATATTCCCACTATTTGCATCGACGAAGTATGCATATTGCTTATCAAGATTCAAGGAACGCAAGATGATCAGATAGACCAGATGGTATTCCATTGATTCCCCATTATCGACAGGAAGAATTGTAATTGTCGGATTGTCTACCGTTTTGGATTTGAGACCGTCTTCACTTTCAAAATCATCAGTAGCAATTTTAATGGCATTTTCTTTTTTCAACGTAGCTTGACTCATTACTTTAATATCCGGATAGCAATCTGCACCAATTAAGTGAACTTCTCCATCGGACTCAACAGTGAAACCCAATGATGAACTATAAATCGGTATGCCGTTGTAAACTTGTTGATATTTGATGTACCAGCAGCCATTTCCAGTATCAGCTTTGACAAAACTCAGATTGCTCGATTCAATTTTCAGGAGATCTGAGAACTGGTCAATAAACTGATTAGCTTTTTCCGAAGCATTATGATGAGTAAGCGTTTTTTTGCTGGAATTGGTAAAGGTGAAAAAATTGCCGAATTTTCCATGAGCTCGATGAATCGCACCTGTTTTACTATTTTTTGAGATTCTGAATTCATTTCCTGATTTTGAAATGATAGTATCTTCTTTATACTGCGAGAATAAAACCGAAGGAATTAAAATGACGGTAATTAAAAGGAGTAGTTTTTTGATACTGTCATGTAACATTGCTATTTCCCTTCTGTTATTTGATATCAGATATCATTCGGATAATAGTTCATCTCAACTTGATTGTTAATAACATAATAGCAATAGTTAGACGCACCGACTGAACTCGCGATATAAGAATTTTACACTCCAAATCCGATCCCAATACTGAACAAACTGATCCAGGTTATGTTTAAACCTGTCTGATTGGGATTGCTGAAAAACGATAATTGATTGTCTATAGGTATAGTTATATTTTTGTCTGAATGTCTGAATGTCTGAATGTCTGAATTGGAGTGCTGCAAAGTGTTTCATGAATCCGCCATTCCCTTTTCCTAATAATGGTGGTAAATAATGCTGTTTATTTAAATTTGTATTTATAATATATAGTAGTATATTTTAAAATGTCAAGTGATTTTTTATAAAAATTTGAAAATAAAAATAGTAATCATCTGTTAACTATTACAGTGGTTTATGATTATATTGAAGAGTAGTGCCGAATCATCAATCCCCAATAGATTTAATATCTGCAGACCAAGGATTATGTTCACCTATGGGATATCTCGGTTTTCATAGATCCGGCCGATTAAAATAGACCCATCTGGTGATGGAAAACCGGGAACTCCCGGTCAATCGTGTCACCGCCACCGCCCGGATCGGTCGGGATCTTTATCTCGACACGATGAGCGACGGATTATGGATCCTGGATCTGACCAACTTGACGGTAGGTGAAACGCTTTCCGATAATCACGAATCATCCGTGCTATTGATCGTCAAAGCCTATCCTAATCCCTCCACCTCCGTCATTCATCTGGAGATTCCACGGAGAACGGTATCCCTGTCCGGGGCGCCTGATGACCCGGTCTGTCTGCAAATCCGTAATCTAATGGGACAGATGGTGCTTAGTAAGATCATCGATAGGAATCATTTATCCGATATCCGCCTTGTCTGGAACGGTCGGAACCAGAGGGGAGAATCGCTGCCGTCCGGAATCTGCCTGGATCAGATCAAAGCCGGTGAATGGACAATTTCTGGCCGCCTGACTTATTTAAAAGATGGTTTTGTGAAAAGGTTGATACTCAGGCCATGGATCAGATTTAAAAACAGAAGAAAGTCGAAAGAAGGGATTTTTTGTCGACAGTATATATATGCACTTTTTTGCTTTTATGATGGGAAGTGTTGCTTCAACTCTTCTATAAACCAGCTCGGCGGCAGAATTGAGAATTTGAGCGACTTGGTGTTCCGCCTCCAACAATTCGTTCCGAGATTTGACCAAACTCCCTTACTTCCCAATCCTCAGGGATAAATCCCACCTCTGTTTGCTTAAATCCTTTTGGCATGGCACTCATCGTAGTCTCCTTCTGCATTATCCAGCAATCGGGCCTTATTTGCTTCGATAACACTGTGAAGTTTAGCTTTCAGGATTTTTTTATCGGGAAGTTCAGTCAGATATTCTGCCACTTTTATTCCGGATTTGTCAAGTTGTAATAGTTCTATCTGTTCATTATGCCCTTCGGCACAAAGTATCAAACCAAGCGGCAATTCTTCACCATTCTGCACTTCATTTTTTTCCAGCCAACGGAGATAGAGCTCCATTTGCCCCTTGTGCGCAGCCTTAAATTTGCCAAGTTTTAACTCGATAGCGACAAGCCGCTTAAGTTTGCGATGAAAAAAAAGAAGATCCAGATAGAAATCCTCCCCGTCAATAATCATTCTTTTTTGGCGCTCGACAAAGGTAAATCCTGCGCCGAGTTCCATAATAAAGAGCTCTAAATCTCTTAAGATCGCATCCTCTAAAGATTTTTCTGAATAAGTTCCTTTTAATCCGGTAAAATCAAGGAAATAAGGGCTTTTAAAAACCAAATCGGGGCTTAAATTCCCATTATCTTTTAGAGAAGAGAGTTCCAGCTTGATGATTTCTTCGGGCTTTTGGCTTATTGCTGTCCGTTCAAACAGCATACCGTCGATCTTACTTCTTAGCTGTTTTGTTCCCCAGCGTTCATATCGACACATCTGAAGGTAGAACTCTCTCTGTAATTCGTCTTTTAACGGTAAAATTTCTATAAAATGAGACCAGCTTAATTGTGTCGCCAGCTCCGACACAATTCGAAAATCAGGTAAAAGTTCTGCGAATTGCATCATTCTGCGGATGTTTCTCTCTTGAAAACCCCGCTTATCAAAGGTGTTTTGCAATTCGGTCGCCAGCTGCGACACAATTTGTTTTCCGTATTCAGCCCGTTTTTCTTCAAGAATTTCTTTATTGATTCGCTCACCTATTCTCCAATATAAAAGAGTTATAGTTTTGTTGGCCGTGCTTGCAAAATGACTTCTTGCTTCATCGACAAGTTTGCAAATATCCGTATAGAGGTTTGATTGTGACTTTTTCATTTCCATGCCAACCTCATTTTTTTCAGATGCCCTTCAACTTTGGCAGTAATGTCTGTTACGCTGTCGGTCTGTTTCGGCAGAGGGCTTTCATTGCGTTCTGCCAGTTCATCCAGTGCTTTTGTTATTTGGGCTTTTATATCTGCTTCTTCATCCATGAGTTTTTTATATTTTTGGAGCATATCAAATTCATCTGTGTTTTCGTCATTACGCTTATCGAGTTCTTTAACCGTTTTAGCAAGAGTATTTTTACTGATCTTTCCTTTATCATCATCGGAAACATATTTCATGAAGAGCATTACCGATCCATAATCCTTGTACTGGCTCACATCCATACTGCCTCCTAGTTCATCACAACCTGCCCATAATGAGCTGTATAATTCAGATTTCTTTACTGCCATTTATTTCCCTCTTGAAAAATGCTTAATGTCTTTTTTCATCTCTTTTTTTTCTTAGCCCGTTATGGGCGGAGGGCTTTTTGGGGCGCGCGGGTTTTAAGTTCTTCGGCTTTACCATTCTATCTTCTGCTTTCTGACTTGGTGCGGTATTGCCTATAACGGTTGGATAAAGGTATTGTTTATACCCAGTCAAAACAGAAGAGTATAACCATCGTTCATACTTTTCTTTTATCAACAAATTCCTCATCAAGAATTGAAACGGAATCAATGGTACTAAGCTTAGTATAGTAATACGTCTTTGAATTGTCAATAGAAGATTCTTAAGAAATGATACATGAAATCTCCTATCGATTGAATCAGATCAGCGGTAATCGCCTAGTAAATAAGTAGCGCTGTCGCTGACCAGAATCGGTTTCAGGTTCATATCCCGGACCTCATAGCGATAGATTCCCGATAATGAACCCTGATCGAGACTCAACGCCAGATCGATTGAATTGGGAGCCCATGCAATCGAGGTGACGGTATACCCGGCGGATTTTTCAAAATTGATGTCGACCGGACGTTCGGGATTGGCCAATACCATGATGGTAATGGTGTTGCCGTTCGGCAGATAGGCCATTTTCAGCCCGTCCGGCGAGTATTTTGCCTTAACTACATACGTGTTATCCAGGCGGAAGTACACTTTAAGGATTTCACCCTGGGTCGATATCTCTCCGAAACACCAGTAATAATTGAGTACGGAACGACCGTTCACCGTGATCTGTTCTTTCATCTGGTATTTAGCCAGAAGCCGGTTCTCATCATTCGGATGAGAGTCGAATATCCTCAAGTCACCGGTAGCGGAATCATGCTGGATTTTCAACTGGAGTTCATTGTCCCGGTCACAAATGGGTGAACAACTGCAAACATAATACCCATAAAAAGAGCCTTGAGCGGAGTGAGGATAACAGATTCGGGCATTGGATTCCAACCAGGTAAAACGCCCGTCGTTGCTGAGTCCTCCCGGCAGACTGTCCAGAATGATCCCTTGAGAATCCATCAGATAGATCCGAATAATATCATAGACAACGTTTCCGGAAGCGCCCCCTTCCGAATAGGCTGCAATCAGGCTTTTATCCCTTGACCATTGGGCATAATTGAAAAAACCATAACCCGGGGTGATTCGAACCTGATCGCTTCCGTCATCATTCATCCGGTACAACTGTGGATTTTTAGCCCCGGTAGTGGATGCCGAGAACAGAATCAGTCCGACCCCCGGATTGTCTTCGTCGTCATTCTGACTGCATGTCATCACCAGGCATAGTACGGCAACCATTGCGAATAATCCGATCGATCCCGTTCTCATCTTCAATCCTCCATGATGGACAATTCAAAGGGCATATTAGAAAATAATCCAATCAGAATAAATTCGATCAATTTTGATTCTTGATACATCGAACCGTGCAGCCAATTGTTTTATCATACCGACTCCAGAATATGGTTGGAAAGGGACCTAAAAAATATCCCTGAGCTCTACTATCATCATACTCCGTACAGGACAAGAAATTAGCAAAGACACCAATGCTTGTATATGCTCCAGGGAATTCGGGGTGTTCGCCAAGGCGAGCTCCGGCCGGGAGGGCGGTAAATCCGCTGCTGTTGGTTGAGGATTGATTCGGAGCCTCCCAGTGCTCCGTGCCGGCTTCTTTCATCTTTCCTCCGGCTTTACTCCTCCCGCCAAGATAGTTGATCAGAGTCTCCCATTCCGCATGATCGGGAATATGCCAGCCTCTG
>JAGOEH010000347.1 GCA_017997825.1 Candidatus Delongbacteria bacterium
TTTTTTCCGTTCATCATCCGGAGTATCGATCTGACGGATCGCGACTATGGATACCAGATCATATTGTGCGATTCCAACGAGGATGTGGAACTGGGAATCGAAAGCTTCGAACTCTTGCTGAGCCGCCAGGTCGATGGAATTATCCTGCTGGGTGAGATTCTGCCTCCCAAAAAACTGGAGTACTATCTGGCCCGGCATCCCCTTCCGATGGTGGCCGTGGAGTGCGATTATGGATTTTCCCAGGTCCATACCATCATTACCGACAATCAGCAGGGGGGATATATGGCTACCCAGCATCTGTTGAGTCTGGGATACCGATCGATCGGCATGATCAGCGATTATCTGACTACCCGTCCCGGCCGGCAGCGTTTGTATGGGAGTAATGAGCGCTTGATGGGATATCGGGCGGCTCTGAAGGAGTACGGTGTCGAGTTTAATCCCCATTGGATCCGGGAGGGGGAGCACAATGTGGAGGGCGGACGGATTGCCATGACCCAGTTTTTCGAGAGCGGAACGGTTCCGAAAGCCATCTTTGCGACCAATGATATGATGGCGATCGGTGCCATGGAAGTGGTTCGGGAAAAGGGATTGACGGTACCGGCCGATTTGGCGTTGGTGGGGTATGACAATATTCCCCAGGCTTCCTTCACCTCGCCCAAGCTGACCACCATTGCCTTGCCCAAAAAAAAGATTGGAGCCAAAGCCGTTGAGCTTTTGGCTCAGCAGTTGATCAGCGGTCAGACACAGTGCCAGAAAATTATGATGCCGATCCGGATTCTGGTGCGTGAATCCTGTGGTTCCGCGATGATCAAGGAGTGATTTTTTTATACCCATTATGAAACGTTTCAACGATATCAAACCGAATGTAACCTCTATCCTAAGGAGTTAATCGATGGACAAGATCATTCCCCGCTGGGAGTGGAGAACCTTCACCCAGGACCTTGGCTCAGCCGAAGCCGCCATCCGCCGTCATCCCGAAGAAAAAACCCGCCAAAGCTCCGAAATCTATATCCTGTCCGAAGTCAGCTCGGATAATACCAAAATCAGAGATAACCTGATGGATATCAAAACCCTCCAGCAGGTCAATCCCGACCGCCTCGAACAATGGATGCCCATCATGAAAGGGACCTTTCCCTTGCCGGTCGCGGAAATCGAAAAGGTTTTCCGCTGTTTCCGGGTTTCGATGCCGACCGTTCAACGCACCGAGTATACCCTGGACCAGTATCTGAACGAATTGATCCGGCCTTCCGAACTGCTGAAAGCTGTCAATGTCGATAAAAAACGGACCGGATTCACCATCAATAACTGTATTGTTGAGATCGCCGAGGTAACGGTCGATGGAAAGACGATTAAAACCGCCGCTGTTGAAATGGAAGATCCCGGGAAAGTCATTATGACCGTCAGAGAACTGGGACTGGATCGATTCCCCAATATCAATTATCTGCGGGGATTGAAAAATCAGATCGGCATGAAATAAGAAAGGATCCAACCATGGGAAAAGAGATCGAACGGAAATTTCTGGTTAAGTCGGATGCCTGGAAATCATTGGCGACCGGCACATACTACCGGCAGGGCTATCTGTCGACCATCAAAGAACGGGTCGTCAGGGTCAGAACCATTGGCGATAAAGGATTCCTGACTATTAAAGGGATTACCGTCGGGGTGACCCGGAGTGAATTCGAGTATGAAATTCCAGTGGAAGAGGCCAATCTGATGCTGGATAATCTGTGTGAAAAACCGATCATTGAAAAACTACGCGCCAAGATAAAACTGGACGGACTAGTCTGGGAGGTTGACGAATTTCATGGAGAAAACCAGGGTCTGGTGGTGGCTGAGGTTGAACTCCAGGATGAGAACCAGAAACTGACTCTCCCGGACTGGATCGGTCCGGAAGTCTCCGGGGATCCCCGTTATTTTAACTCCAATCTGATTTTAAGACCCTATACCCATTGGGCCAGTCAGAAATAGTATGGCTGAAATGGATACCAAACCTACTCTGTCCGATCAGGATAACCTGGATGAGTTGCTGGATCTGGATCGTCATAAACTATCGGTCATTCCCCAGCGGCGGTCCACTCCCAGTGAAAACTGGATGAAGTATTTGGGATTGCCGTTTGCCATCCTGGTTTTTCTGGCGCTGTATTATATGCCGACTCCAACCGGATTGACGGCGTCCGGACAGTCCGTGATCGCCGCTTTTGCCATGGCGTTGGTGCTGTGGATTACCGAATCGATTCCGACTCATATTACTTCGCTGGTGCTGATGGTAATGCTGGTTTTTCTGAATGCCTGGGGAATGAAGAATGTGCTGGGGGTGTTGGGATTTGACGTGATCTGGCTGAATGTGATGGCGTTTATTCTAAGTTCGCTGCTGGTTAAAACCAACATTGCCAAGCGGATCGCTTTGACGCTGATCGTGAAGTTCGGCCATAGCGCCATGCCGATGCTGCTGGCCTTTTTGCTGCTCCAACTGGCTTTGGCTCCGTTGATTCCCGCTACCGCTGCCCGGACGGTCATTACGCTGCCTATCATGCTGATTGTGGCCTCCATCTACGGCTCGACCAGCGATAATCCTACCGCCTTCGGGCGGAATCTCTTTCTACAGAATTTATTGGGAATCAATATCTTCTCGGCCGGCTTCATGTCCGGCAGTACCGCCAACCTGATTGCTCTGGCTTTTATTCTCAGTATGGCCGGCACCAAGGACTATTATACCG
>JAGOEH010000091.1 GCA_017997825.1 Candidatus Delongbacteria bacterium
CATCCTGAGTGATGGTTGGTATTAATCATGGCTTTTCCGAATGCCTGATACTGTATGAAAACCGTATCAAAATAGGATCCCGTATATTGTCATGATTTATCATCCGGATTTGGAATGGATTGAATCCCGGAATAGCGGATAAAGGAGAATGAGAATGGAAAATGTGTTTAGTCCATATCAACAACAAATTGCCCATAAACTGGATCATCGATCGGAGATCTCCAACTGGAAAAACTGGAAATGGCAGTTAAAGCATTCCATCACCTCAGTCGAAGATTTTGAAAAACTAACCGGGATCGTTTTTTCGGAGGAAGACAAAGCGGACTTTATCAGCATTCAGGCCCAATTTCCGCTATCCATCACGCCCTACTATTTGTCATTGATCCGAAAAGAGAATTACCGCCATGATCCGATCTTCAAACAGGCTTTTCCGGATAAACGGGAACTGATCATCGAGTCGAGCGAGATGAGCGATCCCTTAGGGGAAGATCATGACAGTCCGGTACCGGGGATAACCCATCGCTATCCGGACCGGGTTTTATTTTTGGTCAGTAATGTATGTGCCATGTATTGTCGTCATTGTACCCGAAAGAGGAAAGTCGGAGATCCCAATTCCATTCCCGATCAGAATCAGATCCGGCAAGGAATCGATTATATTAAGGCCAATCCCCGGATCCGTGATGTTTTGCTTTCCGGTGGAGATCCCTTTCTGATGAGCGATGACTATCTGGACTGGATTCTAACGGAACTCAGGGCCATTCCTCACATCCAGGTTGTCCGGATTGGAACCCGGACCCCGGTGGTCTTGCCCTATCGGATTACCGACGATCTGGTCGTAATCCTGAAAAAACATCATCCCTTGTGGATCAATACCCATTTCAACCATCCGCGGGAACTGACCGCTTCCGCCCGGAATGCTCTGGCTAAACTGGCCGATGCCGGAATTCCCTTGGGAAATCAATCGGTACTGCTGGCCGATGTGAATGACTGCCCGCGGATTATGAGAGAGTTGGTCCATCGATTGGTAATGAACCGCGTTCGCCCCTATTATCTTTATCAATGCGATTTGTCCAAAGGTCTTTCCCATTTCCGTACCCCCATCGGAAAAGGGATCGAGATTATGGAGAGCCTGATCGGTCATACCAGCGGATTTGCTGTTCCTACTTACGTGATCGATGCCCCCGGAGGTGGAGGAAAAATCCCGGTTATGCCCAATTATATTATTTCATGGAACGTCAATAAGGTCGTTCTCCGGAATTACGAAGGAGTCATTACCACCTACCAGGAACCCAAATCCTATGAAGCGACCCTATGCGACCGTAATTGCCGAACCTGCAGTCTGGAACTGGAATTAATGGGAGGTGAAGAAATCAATGCTATCGGGATCGAAAAGCTATTGTCGGATTATGATAAAACCATTTCATTGATTCCATCCCGAAATGAACGTTATAAACGCCGAACGATTTCCCATCCTTAACCCCAAAAGAGGTTTTCATGAAAAAGCGTAAACACTCATTGAAATCTTACATGTCACAGAGTCGGGAAAGCAGCCGGATCTATCTGAGATCCATGCACCCGGATGATTTTCCGGAAGTTATCCCCTTTATGGACGAATCCGCACAAACCAACAATTTCACCAAACTGTTCGCCAAAGTACCGGCCCGATACGGTCCTCATTTCATCAATGCCGGCTATCGGATCGAGGCCTATATCCCCTATTTTTATAATGGAAAAGAAGATGCTCTGTTTTTGATGAAATACTTCAGTGATGAACGAAAAAAGCCGGAAACGGCTGAACTGGAAGCATTCCAATCCATTTTGATCGTTCCCCGGGTTGATAATCCAGCCCGGTTACCCGATGGATATGATCTCCATCCGTTGGACGAAACCCATGTCAATCAGATTGTAATGGTTTTCAAGCAGGTTTTTAAAACCTATCCCTTTCCGATTTACGATCCGGAATTCATTCTAAAAACGATGCATGAGCATGGTACCCGGTATTTTGGAGTCTTTCATCAGCAAACACTGATTGCAGTCAGTTCGGCCGAATGCAGTGACAAAGGTAAAAATGCCGAAATGACTGATTTTGCAGTTATCCCGACCCATCGGGGAAAACGGCTGGCCACCTGTCTGTTGGCTTTCATAGAAAAGGAACTGACCCATATCGGATATAAAACCTTTTATTCCATTGCCCGACTTCATTCCATCCCTATGAACAAAACCTTTTATAATATGGGATATAAGTATTCCGGGACACTGACCAAAAACACTCAGATCTCAGGGAAAATCGAAAGCATGAATGTTTGGTATAAAAATCTTTAGCAGCCGGTCACCGGATTGTTTATCATTCAAGAAACAATCCGGTTGACACTATATCGCCATTCCAATTAATCGTATTTCTCGATAATTTCAATGTAGTGTAATCCATCTCATTCAATATCTCGATTATCAGTTTTACAAATTTTCGTTATCCGCATATAAGGTATTGACAAATCTTCAGTAAAATCCTATACTCATCGAATCGGGTTTAACTTAACCTGATCGCTCGTAAACGTCTAATCATAAAATGATAAGGAGGGATAGAAATAATTCATGGCGATTGCTTTTAATCCGGATTGTAATGGGATCAATCCATAAGACAATACCTATTCCCTATCATTGAAATGCTGTAATCGATACGTTTTTTTTAATACAGTCAAGGAGAATGATCATGAAATTGGAAGATTTAGGTTATAATACATCGTTTGAACGCTATCGGCAGGAGCATCAACTGGAAAACCATGAGATAGGCCGGGTGATTGCGGAACATAAGGAACGCTACATTGTCAAGACGGTGCAGGGGGAATATGATGCCGAGATCAGCGGAAATATGCGATTTACGGCCTCAGGCCGTGAGGATTTTCCGGCGGTCGGCGACTGGGTGGCGCTGATCTCGAATGGGATCGATTTTGCGGTTATCCATGCCATCCTGCCCCGATACTCAATCATTAAACGCCAGGCTATCGCACGGTTCGGTGAAATTCAGATCATCGCCGCCAATGTGGACGAGGCCTTTCTGATCCAGGCGGTCGACCGCGATTTCAACATCAATCGGCTGGAACGCTACCTGACCATCTGCCATTCATCACGAATCGATCCCGTCATTATCCTGAGCAAGATCGATTTGATCGATTCATCACGGCTCGAAGAGATCCAACACAGTATCCATGAACGGATCAGCGATATCCCGGTCCTGTTCGTCAGCAGTCAGATCCAATCCGGATACCGGACGGTCCGGGATTATATGCAACCGGGAAAAACTTACTGTATGCTGGGTTCTTCCGGGGTCGGCAAATCCACTCTGCTGAACCACCTGGCCGGGCGGGATATCATGCGGACGGGAGAGATCAGCTCAAGCACCCTCAAAGGCAAACATGTAACCAGTCACCGTGAATTGATCATTCTGGAAAACGGCGGCATTCTGATCGACAATCCCGGGATGAAAGAGGTCGGAATCACCGATAATGCGGAAGGATTGGAAATTACTTTTATATCAATCGCTCAACGCTCTCAGCAGTGCAAATTCAAGGACTGCACCCATACCCATGAAGCCGGCTGTGCCATCCTGGAGGCCGTCCAATCAGGTGAAATCGATTCCGCCTCCTATCAGAACTACCTCAGAATGGAACGTGAAAAAGCCCATTTCGAAACCACTGCCGCCGAACGGCGTAAAAAGGACAAAGCCTTCGGTAAAATGCTCAAGAACTACCAACGCGATTTCAAGAAGGATAAATGATTCCATCATCAATCAATCCAAGGAATGATCCTATGAAACAAAGAATTCTGCCATTCATCGGTCTTTCTTTTTTGATCCTGATGTTCATCATGGTTTTGCTAGGTTGCAGTAAAGAAGATCAGGATGATCCGAATCAACCCCTGATTGATCAGATGCAGGCTGTAGCGGATTCCATCATCGATTATACTCATGTCCCCGGTATGGTGGCATTGGTGGTGGATAAAAAGAAAGGAATCGACTGGGTTTATGAAGCCGGATTGAGTAATACTAAACAACAATTACCCATGAATCGGAATTACACGTTTAGAATCGGCAGTTGTACCAAAACCATGGTAGCGATCGTTCTGCTTCAGTTGGTCGCGGATGGCAAGATATCCCTGGATGACAAACTGTCAACCTATCATCCCGAATATCCCAAATCCGATCAGATTACGATAGCCATGGTGGCTACCATGAGATCCGGAATCTTTGACTATACCCAGGATACCGAGGTTCTTCCCAATCAGCTTAGCTCCAATCCATCCAAAACCTGGACTCCGGATGAATTGATCCATATCGCATTCTCCCATGATTTTTATTTTGAACCCGGAACATCATTCAGCTATTCCAATACCAATTACATTATTCTGGGAAAGCTGATCGAAGAGATCACGGGCCATAGCCTGGAAACGGAAATTGCAAATCGGATTACCGAACCATTGAACCTGACTCAGACCGGACTGCTGACCTCCGGGACGGATCTCCCGGGCGATCATGCACGAGGGTATTATGACGGAGGATATGTTCCGAACCTGGATTACACGGAGGTTTTCAGCAATTCATTGCCATGGGCGGCCGGTTCTGCCTATTCAACGCCCCGGGAACTCCAGCGTTATGCCGAATCCCTGGTGGGCGGCGGATTGTTGTCCGATTCACTTCAGACCAGCCACCTGAATGATCATTTTACAGTGTTTGATGAAAAGGTAGCTTACGGAATCGGACTGATCCGATTGGGGACATTCTATGGGCATAACGGAGGCATACCGGGTTTTACTTCATCCATGTACCACAGTAATGACAAAGATTGTACCATCATCATCTATTTCAATTGCGCGCTGGGGGGAATCCATCCGGATTACCTATTCAACCGGTTTGTGACGATCCTCTATGGAAATGATTATTGAACATGCATGATTTACAAAATCATGCATGAATCGATGAAGCGATTTGATCACACTTTAAGACACTGTCTGGATATCGATGGAAAGTATGGTCGAACTGAAAGGCATCATCAACCACTCGTCATTGATGAATATCCCTTTTGCTCAGCATGCGGTCTATGAGGAACAGCCTCAGTTTGTGGAACTCGCTCTGAAGCAGTTTTTAATTCCGAACGAATAAAGAATGGGAAACACTTTTCCATTTACCCCGATTGATCGATATCTCTAAAGAAGACTATAAACAAGCATTAGGAGGATTGAAGACCGGAATCCCCTATCGGATCTTTCATCGAAACGTTGCCCGGGCCTTCAACCATCTCCAATAGAATTAGACTCTCTTCTGTCTACCGATTCCTTCTTTTTACTCATATAATCATATTTTCATCCCAATCGTATTCGTAATCAAATTTACAATGATCATGAAAGAATTGATAGAGTCAAAAAATAAAACCGGATCAGAATATAATAAAACACCATCATTATAATTGGTTCAGATAAAAGTAAAATCTCTCAGTATAAACTGAAAAGAATATTGACAAATCGTGGATTTGGAATTATAGTAAAAAAAAAGAATCAGGTTGTACTATGGATCCAATCAAAAAAACAAAAATAGCCGGATGGAATCTCATGTTTAAAATGATCATGTATCATATCGGCACCATCTTTGGCAAACCTCGACATTCCTTATCATCATACCTATGAAAACGAAACAAACATTATTCTTATTGACCATTCTATGTTTAGGGATTATCAGCAGTCATGGACAATCAATCCGGGATACTGCAGTCGTTGATTACGGAATCATTGACAGTACCATCCTGGATAAAGTCAACCGATACGGCGCTGAGGAAGTACTGGTCGTCCTGGACATCGACAATACTATTCTAACCGGTGACACGGATTTGGGGAGCGATCTTTGGTATCAATGGCAGAATAGTGAACTCGAGATCAAGCCAACTCAGGACCAGAAACTCACCAAGGATTGCCTGTTCAATGAAGCCATCAATCTTCTTTATGAGCTTGGCACCATGTCGTTGACTGACAGCCTATTGCCGGACTATATAAAAAAGTGGCAAAACGGCGAGATCTCAATTATGGCATTGACATCGAGGAGCCCTCACTCCCGGGCCGCCACCGAAAGAGAGTTGCTGAGGAATCACATCGATTTGAGGGTTACTGAACCCCAAACGATCGAAGGCAATAAGCTATCCTTGAATTATGCATTATCCAGAGATTTGAGTTACCGAAATGGAATCTTCATGACCAGCGGCATGAATAAGGGAGAAATGCTGGCCCATATTATGAGCAGATTGGGTAGATCGTATCAAGCCATTGTTTTTGTAGACGACACCAGGGGGAATATCGATTCGGTGAAAAACAGGTATTCCGCTTGCAGTTCCATTGATTTGACATTATTCCATTACACCAGGATACTATCGGAACGATTGAAAATAAACAACCATAGAATTTTGACCCAGGAGCAAGCCGATAAAATGGCCAGGGATTGGGAGACTTTGATTGAAACCCTCAACACTATTTTTCCTGAAAGAGTATCGAAAACCAGGTGCGCGGATTAATCCGAACATTATGGTTTTCAAGCCAATGGATCGATAATTGGAACGAATTACCGATTATGATTGAAATGATATTCATAATTGACTAGAGTGATAGCGTTCAAGAAAACCAAATTGTTTTGTGGAAACGGAGACTTGCGATGCTCAGACTTCCCCTGTCGAACGAAAGACTACATTTGCGTTCACCCAGTATCAATGTATGTTTCAGGACGATCATCGAAGGAAAACCGGACAAAACCGGAATCGAAAACGCCCTGAAAAAGGTTGTGATAAAGCATCCCTTATTGACATCGTCCATCGAAATCGACCAGGACAACAATGCGTGGTGCATTCAAAGCGATAGGCCTATCGGCATCGATCATTATCGATCCGATGAAATGGACTGGCAGACATGGTACAAGAAAACCGATCATCAACCATTCGATTTATTGAATGGGCCATTGGTGAAATTCTGTGTGATCACAGGCCAAAACACCGAGATTATCGTGGTGGGTCATCATATTATCGGCGATGGTATCGGTTATCTGAATCTGGTCAAAGATTTACTGCTGACATTGGATAATCGATTGGATACGACTCCGCAGATCCCACCGTTTGAGCCGACAGACCGGTATTTTAAGGAAACCATTCTTTTGGATCCGATGACAAAATCCTATGCGATCGGTCTCAATCAAGAATGGAGAAAAAGCCGGGTTCGCTTTTCGGAGGAGGATTATCAGACATTTTATAAGCAGTATCGCGACAAGTATAAACCCGATCTCACCATGGCGACCATCGAAGGGGATAATTTACAGAGACTAATGGAAAAAAGCAAATCAAACGGCATGACAGTCAATGAATTAATCGCCTCCGCATTTTCGGCGGCCACGATGGAGCAGTTGGGGGTGAAGGAAATCCGCCTCGGGGTGGCAGCTAATATCCGCAATGAGCTGGTATCGGAACCGAATGCTTGCATGGGAAATTATGTTTCGGGAATTTCGGTCACGGTGCATCATGATCCGGATAATGGCTTCATTTCCAATGCACGCTCCATGGCTGCCCTATTGAAATCTCAATTGACCAATCCCCAGAATCGGCATTTGGTCGTTCATTTTCTCAATGAATTCGACAACGACCTGATTGAATCGATACCCTTGGCGGCTTACGGTAATCTTGATCATCCCATTTCCAAGAAACTGGCGGAATTGATCGGAGAACAGGCGGTCAATAAAGGATTGGGGATTTCCAACCTGGGACGCCATCGTTTACGTGATTATGAAAACTTGAAGGTGATGGATGTCCAGTTTATCGGACCGGCATTTCCAGCCAATTTGTTAACGGTTGGGGTCATTACCGTTAATAACAAACTCAATCTTTGTCTTCGATACAATGCGGGAGAAATAAAAGCGGATGCCATCAGTAAAATCTATAGCCAAGCCATTGGATTATTGACCCAATGATATAGAACAAGAAAAAAATCCAATATTAGGATATGCAAAGTAACCTTCGTTTCAAGTTATTGCGTTTAAAATGATAGCGTTGGAAAATTATCAAGCATCAATATTTGGTTATTATATGGAACTATTTTTCTATGTTTCCATCTAAACCATGGGGATTCAATCTTGTCTCCACGTTTAAGGGGGAGGTCTCTATACAAAACTACTTTATTCGTTTTAAACAGGTTGATAAATCCGGACGTAAAACACATTTCTGGCATTTCATGTTTGGCTACCTGTTACCCGCCTGGTCTTACATCCGGACTTGCAAAAGAGCGATATCCAATCATGCCGTTTTTTATTTTGAAAGCTGTGGCCCGTTGATGAATCAACACCTACAGGAATTGTCACGTATCGAGGGTTTTAACCTGGTCATTTTAGAAGAAAACGAATCGCCACCAGATTCAGTTTATTATTCCTATTTTTGTCCACAATGGGATATTGCCCTGAAAAACAAATCATTGGAAACGATAAGAAGGTGGCGGCTCAGATCAAAACTTGGACTGGGTGTGTTTGTTCCCCATGAGATCCGTGACTTGCTCAGATTGCGGCGGTATTGTCTGGATAAATTTCATTTCCGGAGTGGGGATGTCAAGGGCTGGCTTCTCTATAGGCGTTCAGCGCCTCACCCCTTTTATACCAGTGAACATAAGGGCGAAAGAATCATTTTCTACGGCGCCGGCAAAAGATATATCCATAATATGGATGAAATTCATGAATATCTTGAAAATGAGGGTATCCATGTTACCATTTATGACGCCGGCCAGGATAGCCTACTGGCTCAGGGGAAAAAGGTCAATGAAGTAAAGGGACTGATTGGAATTCGCGGGGCTGAGTTCGCAAACATATTTTGGATGAAAGAGAATAGTACGATACTGATGTTTCTGAATCCGATTGCGGTTGAAAATCATGGAGTTCGAAATTTGTGTGAATTGCTCAATATGAAGTTTATCGGAATTCCGGTTGAATCGAATACACCGACAGTGAATCCTTCTGATCTGAAACCGTTACTTAACGGACAATGAGCCTCTTAAGTTCGTCTTCAGGGTTGCGGTAATCGGGAAGCCAGTTATAGACGGGGTATTGCTTTCTTATTGAATCCAGTTTTTCAGGTTGCAGATCAAGGCATAGTAGATAGGCGGGCGCCTGATGGTTTGAAAAGCGGCTTTTAAAAGTGAAGATACCGTTGTTTTCAGTGCAGGAAGGTTGTCCCCCGAACCAGATTTCTCCTTTTGAACCCCATTGTTCAACGGCTGCGTGAAATAACAACATACTGCCAAAATCTTTTCTCGCCTGAGACCCGACCAAAAAACTGTGCATATGCCATATGTTCTCATCAGAATCCTGCAACAGTAGAATAAGTCCTTCACTGTTATTGTTGATTTTATTTCTAAGGATCATACAGCGCTGTCTATGCGGCGGTATAACATCAGGGTTGGCTATTGCCTGAAAATGATCGCTGTCCGGAAGTGATATGTGAGGGATGGACTTGTATCGGATTAAATCAGCCTGAAGCCTTTCAGATAGTTGAACCAAGTCCGCGGTGAATGATTCTTCGTGAACACTGTATTTTGATTCTGCCTCTGTGATTCTATTTCGTGTACGTCTTGAATATGAGGTCCAGACAGCAGGTTTGCCGTATATATGGGCCAGATGCGTTTTTAGATTGATGATTCGACCATTGTAGGTTGATAATAAATCCTTTGCACGTTTTATATCATACTTATTGGGAGCGATAATCCCGGTCCAGGTGAGGGGTTGAGATGTCGAATTCTGAAGAAATGCATCAATCTCACTGGTGCTCGGAAAATCCTGATACGGCCAACTGCCTCTCAGATCACAGCATCCATTAATCATGACAGGCCTGAGAATCCCGACTGTCGTTGGCTTTCCCAACCAGGTGAGACTTTGGAGGTACTTGTGAGTATTGAATATCATTTTTTATTCATCAAAATCATGGTCATAGGTTGCACTATCTTCTGAAAACAATTTCTGAACGATTTCTCCGGATTATATAAAAAGCGCTACCATTATTCTCCAGGGTATGCAGTGGAAACAAACTAGTGAGATCGATCAGTGAGGTGGGGTCCATCAGTAATTCAGATTGTTCTGAACCAGGATAAGCCGGAGAGCCTAGCCGCTGTTTCAGTCAGAGGCAAGATATCGTCCCGGCTGATATACTGGAGCTCGAATTTACGATTCAGGGCCATAAACTGCTTCAATCCGACCGTTACCCGGTTCAGATAGGAATAGAGACCGATTGCCCCGGTAGGGATAGTGTTGACGTCATCGCCGTACTCGGCTTTAAGCAGACGGTAATCGGCAAATATTTCGTTAATGGTGGATCCGAATCGGGCATATTCTTTGGGAATATTGCCTTGTCGGATCGCATCTCCGACCTGACGACCTGCCGTCGCGGCGGCCATGGCGGCTCGTCCGATAGCAACTGTAGTAACATAGGGAGCTCCCAGGGCCAACCCTTTGTAAATCTGATCTTCCATGGTGAAGCCACCGGCGATAGCGATCGGCGGCAACGCCTTGCCTTCATCATTGAATCGTTTTAGGATTCGATATACCAAGGACTCTAAAATTACAGTCGGAATCCCCCATTCATTCATCATCTTGACCGGACTGTGACCGGTTCCGCCACCGGCTCCGTCGAGGGTAACCAGATCGACTGCGTTTTCGGAGGCAATTTCAAGAATGGTAGTAATATCCCGGGGATCGAAGGGACCCGTTTTAAAGCAGATGCGTTCAGCCCCCATCTGACGGAGTTCGTTCACTCGTTTGATAAGGTGTTCCGGTGTCCATAACGGCAGTTTTCCAATTTTCTCGAATACCGGCCCGATTCCCTGGGCGTAGTTTTCAGCTACAATCGGATCGGTCGGATCCGGAATCACGATATATCCCATCGATTTGAATCGAAGGGCATCCTCGATGCTCTGAATCCGTCCCATCCCTTGAATGCCTTTGGCGGCCTGACCGAATTTAAGCTCCACCGAGCGGACATGCAGCTTATCGATGGCATATTCGAGCACGCCGTGGTACTCATCATCAAAATTGGCCTGCAGAACGATATCCCCCAATCCGTGCTGATATTTGCGGAATGTTGATACCATTTCAGCAATCAACGGCGATTCGACGACCTTGTGTCCATTCATCACCAATCCGGGATCCTTGGAAATCACATCTTCACCGATCACCACCGGGATACCGAACAGGGCGGCTCCGGCAAAATACTCCCTCCAGGCTAATTTGGCAATCGCGGGGAGTATCAAAGGAGCGGATGTCTTGACCATGTGCTTGATCCCAAAAGTCGATGAAATATCGGCATTCGGATAAGTGGCTTGATAAGGATCATTGGGTATGCCCATGACCCCGAACACGCGACCGTTGATATTGAAATGGGAAAAATCGATCGGATAGCGTTTTTCCGAGGCGAATTGGTTTCGGTCGGCGGCATAAGGCAGAATAGCCTCCGTGCCCCGAATCGCCGATAAACCGATTTCACAATATCCAATGCAATCGGCTGTGCAAACCGAGCACATACCGGCCGAATCGGCCGTATGCATGGGATCCCTCAGGCGGGTATGGGTGAGCGGACTGCCAAGATTGGGACTGTACATCATCGTAAACTCCTTATCATGATGGAATGATCGCTATATATCGTCATATTTAAAACAGGTTCAATTACTCTTTAAACATACATTATCACAAGCCCTCAGAAACGGAAATCCGGCCATTTTACGTATCAGCAATATGGCCATGAATTGCCCATTTGTCAAGATAATTCCGTCAAAATCTAAAAACACCATGGACAACCGGATTGATCAATCAAAATATCAGCCGGATGAAATCCGATATATCTATGAATTCCATTCGGTTGATTGTTCATTTTGGGGTTTCCGGCAAATATGGTTTTATTTGGAATTATTAAAAAAAACATTGACAAATTCATAATCAAATATTAAGATTCAAAATCAGCCCCCTTCTTATGTTCTGGAATCAACTCGTTATTGAATCGGTTCAGGAGGTTTGAAACGTTGCAGTGTGAATTCTTGGTCCAATCCTTTTCTAAAAGAACATTTGGTATTCTTTCTATATTCAAGTTTTTCGTTTATCCTATCGTTTATCTATCGATGGTAGATATACTCACCCATTTTGGGAGTTTATGCCTACCTTTTAATGAAAGTATAGTAAAAATATGTCTACTTTGAGACATACACAATCGTTAGCGTTTATGCAAAAAAAGACACAGCCAATGAATGGATTTGAATACATA
>JAGOEH010000092.1 GCA_017997825.1 Candidatus Delongbacteria bacterium
TTTCGTAATTTTTATAATAGCCTTCCACATCCAAGGAGACGCCTTGGAAGAGAAGGGTTTTATAGCCGGCAGTGAAGTAGTTGGATATACCGGCATCGACTGAGTTGTCCAACGGAAACCACAGATCGAAGGGGGTAACTTCTCCCATATTCAGAGAGGTGATGTATTGGTAGAAACGGCCGTAACTGACAAATACATTGCTGGTTACCGACAGTTTCCGCCGCAGGGCGATCCTGGGTTCGACATGCAGGTTCCGGCTGCGGGATGAGGATTTGAGATTGCTGAGGCTGGAGTTGAACGTCGTACGGATTCCGGGCTGAAGGGTCCAAACCGGGGTCATATCCCAGCTGTCCTGCATATAGGTCGAGAGGTTGGTATTATCGGCATCAATATCAGGCATATGAGTCTGATCGGCATTTTCGTCATTGGTGGTCGCCTTAAATACCACGTTCATTTGTTTCAGATCAAAACCGAAGTCCAGCATGTGGTATTCATTGGGTTTGAAATTCAACAACCCACGCAGAGTGAGATCATTGACGATATTCTTGCGGTCGAAGTAGGTATCTTCCACTGTGAACTTCATTCGGGACAGATATTGACTGCCGGCCAGGATGAAATGGGAGAAGAACTGGGGATTGAACAGATGGACCCATTGCGTGCTGAAGGTGCTGTTTCCCCACATCATTTTGGCTTTCATCCCGGCATCCAATTTGAGCTGATCTTTACCCAGATAGGTGCTGAAGCTGAGTTTATCGCGGTCCGAGATATCCCAGTTCAGTTTGGCATGGCCATCATAGAAGTAATAATCGGGCAGATCGGCGGAAACGAACTTATCGGCAATGTCCAGATAGGTCCGACGTCCGGAGACCATGTAGGAGCCTTTCTGATTGCCCACTTTCCAAGGACTTTCCAGGGTCAGGCTGGAGCTGAGGATGCTGATGCGGGCGACCCCATCCATTTCCTTACGGTTTCCATCCTTATTACTGACGCTCAACACCGAGGAGAGCCGGCCGCCATACTTAGCCGGATAGCCGCTTTTAAGGAGTTCCACATCCCGGACGGCGTCGGTATTGAAGGTGCTGAAGAGGCCACCGAAATGGGTGGGATTATACACATCGATCCCGTCAATCAGGATCAGATTCTGGTCCTGACTTCCGCCGCGGACATAGAGTCCGCTCGAAAAATCGGATATGGCTGAAACACCGGGCAGATACTGAACAGCCCGAAACACATCCGCCTCCAAGATCTGCGGCACCTGCTTAATTTCACGCGTCGTTTGATGGATGGTACCGACCTGAATGCTGCGGGTATTGATCTTTTCGACACTATCAACCACCTCGATGGTCTGCATCTCAATCTCACCCGATTCCAATTCGATCTTCAAAATCGGAGGAAATCCATTCTCTTTGACTACACAGGTTTCGGTCTTCTTATGATAGCTGATATGATCGACCATGATCGTATAGTTGCCCGGGGTCAGCGATGTAATAATAAAATATCCTTTATGGTTGGTGACGGCCCCTACATACTTGCCAACCACAATCACATTGGCATAGGGCACCGGCTCGCCGGTCTGTTTTTCCGTCACATACCCACTGATCGTGGCTGCCGTCATCGAGCCAATACTCAGCATCCACCCGATCAGTCCCAATAACCACACTCTACGCATTGCTTCTCCTTCTGATTGACTTGATGTTTGTTCATCCCTAATCCCATAAACAGATCTGTTTTGACGTCATAAATTCGTGATTCGACGTCGGGAAAATATTTTCATTTTAAAGATACGTTTACACCCATTGGATGTTTCAAAGATGGTTAAAATGTTTAAATCTTTTTTTACGATGGCTAGGATTTATTCATTATACTATAAGTCAGCCGGGATGAATGATTCCATTCATCGAATTAAAAGCCCCAATCCCCAATCCTTATTTTTGACTGCTATGATGGGTTGTTCCACGATCCGGATTGAGAAAACCGCTTATATCACCCTGTGGATGATACCCAGTCTCCGATGATATGGACCCGGCAGGGATAATGGAATTCGAGGATCTCAATTAAAATCGAGATAATAAGCCCAGAGCCGACGGTAAAACTCGATGGTTCCATTGGCGTTCAGCAACGGCAGCAGCGATTGCAGGCTATCACCGGGATGACGGCGAAACCGGAACTCGGGATCGTAGATATCGGAATATTCCGGATGGAACTGGACCCCGATTACTTTAGGATAGGATTGATGAATCATGATTTCCGGGATTTTTCCATCCAGGCTGGTGGCGATCAGGGAAAATCCTTGTCCTAACTGATCGACACACTGATGGTGAGCGCTGCAGACCAGGGGTTGAATCGGGCTCTTGAGCCATGAAGGGCTGGAAATCCAGGCAATGGAGTGAAGGTGATAGGACATCATGGATTCCAGATTGACCGGAAGATTAAACCAATAATTTTTGTGAATCCGGTCATCGGGTAGTCGAAAAACGCTGTCCAGTGTCATAATCTGGTAGATCTGGCTGGGGATATCCTGAATCAGAGTACCGCCGGCGGCCACATTCATGGTTTGCATACCCAGACAGAATCCCATCACCACATACGTGGGATTGGATTCCAAAAATGGTTTGAATTCGGGATTTCGGTTCCCCCCCAGCAAATGGAACAGATAGGAGGTTTCGAAATAATGCCGCCAGGGATCGACAATTGCGGTGGTCAGATGGGTTTCCGCTTGGTAAACGGCCGGAGGGATATCGGGCCCTCCCAGGGCCAATGTTCCATGACTGGTTTTAAATAGCGTATAAAATTTCTGGGTACAGGCATTGGGACAGAACAGGGAATCCGGATCGAGGTTGTTTTTGATCGGATAAAGACGGATAGGAAGATCAGGATGATTTTTCAGATAATCGAGGCTTTTTTTAAAATCATAATGCTGCTTCGGATGGTAAACGCCGACCAGTTCCAGATTGGGAATCGAGATGGCATGAAACTCGATCAAACGCATAAAGTTTTCCAGATTACCGATGGTCGGATTCAGAATGATCAGGCGGGTTTTGCCCGCGGGCAGTGAGGCGTGATCGAGACTATCCTGTGAATAAGCGGTTCCGCAGGTGATCAAAATGATGACCAGCCACAGTCTGAAACGAGGGATCATGGTTTTTCTCCTTGGAAACGTTGAAGGCCGTTACGGGCCGTAAACCGGATATAAAAATCATCCGAATCCGTCAGGGATTGGACCAGAGGACGGTCAATCGGATCAGCCAGAATGCAGAGTGAATGAACGGCATATCGACGGACGACCGGATGAGCATGATGCGCCAGAAACCGCAGGTAAACCCGGCTGCTGTCGCTATGATCAAACTGGAACAAATCCGCCAGGGGGATCAGGATTATGGGATCGGAGAATTCACCGATCAGGGGGTAGAACCGGGAAAAAGGAAGAAGTCCGGATTTTTCCGGATATCGGATGCAATAGTAATGAGCCGATTTAAGCAGTCCACGCAACTGCCAGACCGGATCGGTCGGCATTGGGGATAGTTTGATCGGGAAATCCGGAATCTGGGCCAGAGCACGCTGAATAGTCTGCAGAACAAGAGGATTAGCGGATTGCAGATAGGGAAGCAGGGATTGAATGGAATAATGGGTTGCCAGAACGGTGGCTAATGAGTCTGAATTGAATGGATTGAGCTGCCGCAGCCGTGATTCGGGAGAATCGGAACCGGCATTGAGCGGGATCAGCAGCATGATCAGCAGAGTGAAGGATTTATTTAAAGTAGATATAGCCAAGATGACGTTCCTGGTTGATCGGTGGGAAAGGGAAGCGGGAAGGTTCACGGCAGATCAGCAGCGCCAGGCTGCAGGTTGCACGGGCGGTATCGGCGTAGGCCAGGCAGCTGGAGGCATCAGGAATGAATCGGTCGATACCCTCCGGATCGTTCAGGATCCCGAGACCGTTTTGGGCTCCGCACGCCATTGAATACCAATTGGACTGGTACTGATCATCCCCTTTGAAGTCGCCCACCATTCCGAAAGAGTAGTCAAATCCACAGCCCTGAGCCACCCCCCATGATCGATATCGGTCATGGCCGGCCAAATCCAGCAGGATCCCGACAGACTGATGGACCCCGCATCCCTGAGCGTAGCGGGTGCTGAGATAGCGGTCATGACCGGCGCCATCCCACAGCATGGCCCATCCCTGCCAAAACCCACAGCCCTGGCAGAAATAGTCACCCCGATAGCGGTCGTCTCCCTCCAGATCCTGTAATATGGCTATTCCTCCCCCCGCCCATGGGCGAATCCCCATGGCAAAACCCTGGGCATAGGAATCACGGCTCCGGGAATCCCGAATATCCTCCAGATCGGAGATACATTGATAGTAATCGTTCCCGTGATCCTCCCTCATCAGAGCGATTCCACCCGGGAGAGCCGCGGCCTGGGTAAAACCACCTCCCCGGTAGTGATCGGACCCCTCACGATCCCAAAGCAAAGCATGTCCCAGCATCGAAAAGCCCAGTCCAAATCCGCGAGCTTGATACCGATCATTTCCGGCCAGATCGATTAAAAAGCTATTGCCGGCTATCGACGCGGCCAATCCAAAATGGTCCACCCGATACTCATCATTCCCTTGATAATCCAGGATAAGCTGTTCAGAGCAAAAGGCGAAACCGGCGGAAAAATCCTCGATTCCCTGGTAGCGATCATTTCCCTTGAAATCAAGGATATAGCGATTGTGGCCGGGTATCAGACAGGCTTGAATCTGATAGATGTCGTCCCCTCCAGGATCCAGGATCATAAAAAAATCTCCGTGGTAGCGATCGTTATGAGGGGTTCCAATCCGGATCAATCCCATATCGGTTGGGATATCCCGGATCGTATCGTGGTCCGTTTCATCCATCGAGCGTGTCATCAGATACCGGATCAGGGTATCGGTGGTGATAAAAGACGAGCGGAGAAGATCAATCGGGATCCGGTTTAGGGGAGTCAGGTAGGCGGAATCCAGTTTTTCTCGTTCCAGGAGGTTGAGTGAATCGGGGTGGGATTGGGTCAGCGATCGGATCCAGTAGGCCAGGAATCCCGGGGGGAAGTAGGAATTGAGCTGGTTTTCAAACGATTTCCACTGGCGGCGCTGAAAACGGGCATGGTCGATCATTATCGTGATCAGCGGTTGATTCGGTGTGTAAACCGGATTGGTTCCCGAGCATAGCGGCATCGGAGTGAGTCCGGTCAGAATGGAATCGATCCGCCCCTGCCGTAGAAGATTTCCCCATCGGAACGGTTCAGCCAGACAGGTCAGAGGACGAGTCAGCCAGGGATAAATGGACCGAGTGGTATCGAATTCCGGTTCGGGACAACCGAGATAAAACTTATCGGGGGAGATTCGGTTTTGACGGCAGATCTGTCCGATATCCTTTTGGAATTCGAGGGTGAGGGAACGGAGCAGGGAGTCGGGCGAAATCGGTGATGCCGGAGTGGGGGAAATGGAAAGAGCGAGCCAAGGTCCGATCAGAATCCAGAAGATTCGATAACAACCGCGGCCACAGCGTATTCTTTTTCGTGGGTAAGTGTCAACCATATTTTCCATTGATTTTGATCGATAATGGATTGAAAGGGGGCTGAGAAATGGATCACGGGGGAGGTCGATTTTCCGCGTTCAATCTGGATATCCAGCCACTGGATTTGGGGTTGGATATGGGGCGGCAGGGCTTTGTAGAGCGCTTCCTTGCCGGCGAAACGAGCGGCCAGTGACTGATAGATGCATGCCCGGGCGCGGTAGCAGGATTCAATTTCCGCCTTGGTAAAGATCCGGTTTAAAAACCGATCTCCAAAGCGTTCGACACTAAGTCTGATTCGATCAATTCGGCAGATATCGATACCCAATCCAATCAACATCCCTTGGTACTCCTTTTAGTCCAAACCAAGCCGTTGCCGGATCGGTTTGAAATGGAGTTTAGCGACATACTGCATATCATGATGAGAGATTGAAGCCGTCAGATTGTACAAGTCCCGGCGGCTGATGGTAGCGCCGCGGGGTAGCGTCAACTCAAGGCGTTGTGACAACTGATCCAGATGACGGATAAAAGCCCGCCGAGCTAATATCGAAGCGGCTGCCACCGAGATATAACGGCTTTCGGCATGGTGTTCCTGAATCAAATGGAGCGAAGGGGGCATGGCCTTCCGGAGCACCGCGGGTGATTGGCTGAACTGGTCACAGATAACAGTCCGGCATCCAGTCAGTTCCATCACCGACTCGGCAGCCTGGGCATGCAAATCGGCCAGCATAAGATTGATATTATTGAACCGTTGATACATTTGATTGTATTCCGCCGGATCCAGCCGGATGATCCGATGGGGAATCACGCTTTCCAATTGCTCTCCCACCTGATGGAGTTGTTTTTCCGACAGAACCTTACTGTCGGTGATCCGCAGGTGACGAACCCGAGCATGAAGGGTTTCATCCACATAGGCCGCGGCGACACAAATCCCACCGAATATATCCCCTTTGCCCGATTCATCGGTTCCGATTCCCCAGGTCTGTACGACCCGGGATTCCACCATTGGTAAAAGATCGTCGGGAATCTGCTTTCCCTGGATCATGATGGTTCCGGTATCATAAACCATGATTTTACAGTCCGGTCCGTCAAACTGCCAGTGATAGTCCCGACGATGCCGATCGGGATAAAGCCGGCCAATTCTTTCCAGTAAAGCCGGAATCTCGGAACTTGATACTTTGATGACTTTCTGCATTATCCTCCCATCCTGAATCCTCAGTCTGGACTAAATATATGCTTCCATTCCGAAAAAGCAAGGCAATTTAAAAGTTCCCCTCCCCCGAAACAGCCTGTCCACCCCGACTCATCACCGGTTATGAACCCCAGTAACTGAATAATTTTGCTTGACTTATATAAAAAAACATGTAAATTTAACAGCGATGAATGAAAGTCTAATACTACAGAATCTGGATGAATTAGCCAGAAAACTGCGTATTAAAATCATCCATGACAAAAAGCTGCCCCACAGGGGAGGATTTTGTCGTTACCAGGACTCCTGTTACCTCATCATCAAATCGAAAATCCCCATCCAAGACGAAATACAATTATATACCAAAGCTATATCACGGGTAGTCCCGGAGGATTATTACGTATTACCGGTAATCCGGGAGCTTCTGGATCGAGAGTTGGCCAACCAGGAAGGAGAACACTGATCAATGGATTACTCGACAATACGCGAGACCGTTGTTAACTTTTTAAATGAGAAGAATTACACGGCGGTGGAAGAGTTTTTTTTGGAAAAAGCGATGGAAAACCGGGATGATATAGAGTTATTGTACACCATCACCAATGAAGTACGCAAGCGTGCCAATGGGGCCAGCCGTGCCGCGGAACTATTGACCATTCTTTTACCCGAATATGAAAAAAGCGGTAATTGGCAAGCTATTATCACAATCGGTAAAAAGATCCACGAATACTTCAGCCGGTGTCAATCTCAGCGGCCGTTCATGAAAAAAGCCTACCAGGCCCTTCATCCGGATATTGCCAATTTTGAGGAATTCATTCAGAACAGCCGGCTTGAGGACGAAGAGTTTCCATTACCCGATGCCCTGACCCGATTGGATCGTTATCTGAAATACCGTCCGGGAAGCCTATATTATTTCGAGCGGTTTGGAATTGGAATCATTCGTGAGATCCGGTTTTCGCTTGATAAAATGATCATCGATTTTGAAAAGCAACCCAACTATTCCCTGGAATTTAAGATTGCGGATAATATCCTGGTTCCTGTGCCGGATGATCATTTTCTGGCGCTTCGCTATCGCCGGATCGATGAGCTGCAGGCCATGATCAGGAACCAGCCGATGGATGCTCTGCATTTGTTGCTGAAAAGCGAAAAAAGAGGATTGTCGGCTCAGGAGATCAAACGCTTTTTTATCGGCTTACTGGAAGATGCAGAATGGGATCGGTTCTGGAAAAAATCATCCAAGCTGGCGGAGAAGGATCCGCACATCAGTATTTCGATCGCTCGTCCCAGGATCTATGAATATGTTGAGGCCGAAGAATCGATTGATCGGAATCTGATTGCCCAGTTCAGCGGAAGTGATTGGCAGAAGAAGATTGACGTATACAATAAGGCTATTGTCAATAATCCGGCCACCAAGGAAGAGTTTCTGCGTCAATTGATCGGGATAGCCCAACAGGAATATGAAAAGGACTCCATTATCGCTCTTGAGATCGCCTTCGCCCTGGGTGCTAAAATGCCATCATCCGAATCCAGGAAAATCACATCTCATTTCCTGGGAGATCCTGAAATGGTGGTCATAGCCATTCCCAAGATGCAGCTGAGTGAATCGAAAGCCAAAACGATCGAGTATATCCGAAAGAATTTTAACGATTGGATGACGCTGTACGTCCGTTTATTTTTCAGCCTGGATGATCATCGCTATTATGATATTATAGCCAACGAGTTAAAACGGGCCGATCAGGAAGAGATCCTGCGGGGAATTATTGATGATTCCATCAAGTCGTATGGTAAAAACCCCTCCCAGTTTTTATGGTTCTGCCGGCGGGCATTTCTGCAGGAGGACTATCAATCCTATTTGAATGCCGACCTATTGTATCGGTTGTTTGAAATGATTGTATTTTTCAATGATCCCCTGATATGGAAAAAGGGAGTATCCTTTCTGACATCCAATAATTTTCTGTTTGTGGAACGATGTTTGGCTGGAGCCCGGATTGAGGAGGCTCAAAAAGTACTGGACTTTCTGAAAGCAATGGCCAAACTGGATGATTACCAGAAGAAGGAGATCGTGAATATCATTCAGCACCGGTATCCCAGCTTATTCAAGAAGGAGGAGGATACCACCTTTTTCGCTCTCCACTCCACCATTGTCCGCAAACAGGGTGAATTGGAGGATCTAGTCAAACGGCAGATTCCGGAGAACGCCAAGGAGATTGGCCGGGCCGCTGATTATGGGGATTTGCGTGAAAACTTTGAGTACAAGTCAGCCAAAGATCGGCAGCAATTACTTATAACGAAGGCCGGGAATCTGGATTTGGATTTGAAACGGGTCAGGTCGATCAATTTCGATCTGATCCATGCCAACATGACGGGAATCGGGACGCAGATTATTCTGAAGCATCTGCAAACCGGTCAGGAAAAGACGATTACGATTTTGGGACCATGGGAAGCGGATCAGGATCGAAACATTTATTCCTACCTTTCCTTGTTTGTACAGAAAATAATCGGTAAAAAGCAGGGAGAAAAACTGCTATTGGATTCTGAGATGTATGAAGTGATACAGATAAATAAAGTTATAGAAGATGATTACCGTATATCATGACGACCATGATCAGCGGCAAGAGATTATCCCTTACGAGGTTGCCTTAGACAACATCCGGAGCGGTTTTAATGTCGGTTCGATTTTACGCAATGGGGACGCATTCGGCTGCCGTAATTTTCATCTGTTGGGCATCACTGCAAACCCAACTCATCCGGAGGTAATCAAGACATCCAAAGGGACCGATCGGCATGTTCAAAGCCGGTATTGGCATGATACCAGTGTTTTTTTGGAGTATCTGGCGGAATGGCCCTACTCCATTTACGCGTTAGAGACAACCGATCAAAGCCTTCCGTTGGGGGAGGTTCGGTTTCAGTTTCCCTGCCTGGTGATTTTGGGACATGAAGTAACCGGGGTATCGTCGGTCTTGCTGGCCCGGGCCACGCAGATCATTTCGATCCCGATGATGGGAATTAAAAATTCAATCAATGTTTCGGTAGCCTCCGGAATCCTGTTTTACAGTTTAGCCATGCAGTATCGGACAGATTCGGAGCACGGTCAAGGATCATCTGATAAGGAATGAGTCATTGGTATGGTATCACGATTATATACTTGCACCATCATTGGTATTGACGCCTATCTGGTTCAGGTGGAAACGGATCTGACATCGGCGTTACCCAGTTTTCAGACGGTGGGATTACCGGATACGGTCATCAAGGAGAGCAAGGAGCGGGTGTTGGGGGCATTAAAGAATTGCGGATATGATGTACCCCTAAAGCGCATTACGGTTAATCTGGCTCCGGCCGATCTTAAAAAAGAGGGCTCCGCTCTTGATTTGGCGATCGCGGTCGGTATCCTTTTATCTTCGGACCAGTTGAAGGCAGTTCATCAGGAGAGTTCCCGTTTTCTGATGGTAGGAGAACTGGCCTTGAATGGAGAGGTGCGGGGGGTTCACGGGATCCTATCGATTGTTTCATCGATGCGGGGGATGGGATTCAACCGGATCATTGTGCCGGAGATCAATGCGCGGGAAGCGGCTTTGGTCAAAGACATCCGGATTTATCCGGTCCGGACATTAAATGATGTCGCGGAGATTCTGAGTCAAATGGATCCGCGCGGGATGGAGGGAATCGATAATGATCCTCTGTATGGAGAGATCAATCAATTTGAGGTGGATTATTCCGACATCCAAGGGCAGGAGCTCCCCAAGCGGGCGTTGGAGATAGCGGCGGCTGGAGGGCACAATATTATCATGATCGGTTCGCCCGGTTCGGGTAAAACCATGTTGGCGCGGCGATTACCGACGATACTGCCTGGGATGAGTATCGAGGAGGCGGTTGAAACGACCAAAATTCATTCTGCGGCGGGTTTATTGCCGGCAGAGATCCCTTTGATCCGGCAGCGGCCATTTCGGGCGCCTCATCATACCATTAGCGATGCCGGGCTGATCGGGGGAGGCAGTATTCCCAAACCGGGTGAGGTGAGTCTGGCGCATAACGGGGTCCTTTTTTTGGATGAAATGCCGGAATTCAGGCGCAATGTGCTGGAGGTTTTGCGTCAACCGTTGGAAGACGGAATAGTGACCATAGCCCGTTCCGCCATTTCGTTGACCTTTCCGGCCCGGTTCATTCTGGCGGCCGCCATGAATCCGTGTCCGTGCGGCTATATGACCGACCCGAGTCGGGAATGCACCTGCAGTCCGATCATGATTGCCAAATACCGCGGGCGGATTTCCGGTCCGTTGATGGATCGGATCGACATCCATATCGATGTCCCTCCCGTCAGCTATCAAAAAATGATCCAACCGATTCCCAGCGAAAATTCAGCGAGCATCCGTCGCCGCATCGAACAGGCCCGCCGGATCCAGTTAAACCGCTTTAGCGATCATCCCGGCCTCTTCTTTAACGCCCATATCCCAACCCCTCTGATCAACCGATTCTGTCCTCTTCAGACCGAAAGCCGTGTTCTACTGCAAACGGCCATGGAAAAATTGAAACTCTCAGCCCGAGCCTATCATAAAATCCTGAAAGTTGCCCGTACCATTGCGGACATGGAGGGTCAGGAATCCATTTGTACGGCTCATATCAGTGAAGCCATTCAGTATCGAAGTCTGGACAGGAGAACACTCTGAGTATGCCGGGCCGTATTCTGATTGTCGATGACAATCCCGACATCCTTTCTCTACTGTCTGATTATTTCCAAACGACCGGGTATCAGGTCGATTCCGCTTCCACCGGGTATTCCGCCTTTGATTTTATTCACCAGTTCCACTATGAACTGATCATTACCGATATCAATATGCCCGAACTGGACGGATTTGATATCATCACCCATATCCGGGCCAATGAAAAGAATAAAACAACGCCCATCCTTGCTATCAGCGGAGTGACCGATATCGGGCTGACCCATAAACTCAGTTTACTCGGCATTAATACCTATCTGAAAAAACCATTCAGTCTGGACGAGTTGACCCGAAGCGTCACCAGGCTTTTATCGGCTCCCTCTGATCCTGCTCCAGCTCAGATTGATGCCAATCCGGCCGAACAGGTTGAATTTCTCCGCAATCAATACCAAAAAGTCTTGGATGAGTTCAATAATTATATTCAAACCTCCACCAATATTGTCCGGGTGCTGGATCTAAATGAGCTGGCTTTTAGCCTGATGACTTACGCCGATATAGAATTGGGACTCAATCAGAGTGTATTTTGGGTCATCGATGAAAAAGAAAAGCTGATTCGCCCGGTGCGGGCAGTCGGGCCGGCCAATGAAGAGGAGCATCAATCGAATCTGAGAAAACTGACCAGTTTGAGTGTCGAGGATATTCTGAAGGAATACCATCAGGAGAGCGATCTGGCTTTGAATCGGCAGATTCAGTCGTTGGTGTTCCCGCTGGATGAGGATCATATCTTCCGCCGGCTGATACAGGAGCAGCAGAATCAACCGGTCATGATTCATCACAATCTGAAGGATACCCCTTACAATCGTCTGCTGGTTGACACCTTTCACACCGACGAATTTATCCTGATCCCGATCGGGGAGAGCAAGGG
>JAGOEH010000348.1 GCA_017997825.1 Candidatus Delongbacteria bacterium
GCCGATATCCGATCAGGCTGGTTGAGGTCAAGGGATTGGGGCAGTTTTGTTCCAAGTCATCACCCATCCCCGGTAATACACCGAGTGATTCGGTGATTGGAGTAGAGGTCACGCCGTCCCAGCCGGCCAAACGGGCCAGCATCCACCACACAGCTCGGCCTTTGAGCACACAATTGAGGCGTTCGGAATGGGCGCACTCCCCGCAGCCGGCCGCCAACTGCGCCAGCTCGCTTCCGGGATGGGCCGCCAGCCATTCCGCCGCCCAGTTCCCGTCGCCCCAAGGATTCTCATCCCCGTCCCGGTCATACTCACAGCCATCGGTGGCAAACAGTTCCATAAAATTGACCTGTCCCTCCGGATCATAGCTTTCGATATCGGCAAAATCGAACAGGACCTTGTTATGAGTAATACAATAGCGGCGAATCCGCTCGTTCATCACATTCAGATTCCCTTCCCGACCGCTGCCGTCTAGATGCCCGGTCATATAGACAAATCGGATTCCCGGATAGGCCGTTTCCAACTGATTCATGGCGCCCAGATAAGCATCGATCCCGACGGTATCGTTGTCGCTGACCCCGCCGCACCATGACCAGATTACCACATTGCGATCATTATTGGGTGACTGAAGCCGGATCTGGGTAGCATTACGCCAGCCCATATCACCGTTGTGCCCCAAATCATCGGCATAATCGTTGGCCCAGTAATCGTTCATAAACACTCCGGAATTGGTACCCCAGGATGACTGGGTATAATCATAGCGGGATCCGGTTTGGCCCCGGATCGCCTCCATCCCGCTGATCAGTTGACTTCCGTGCGAGGTATGGCTGTAACCGATCCGCAAGCTGTTCTTGGCCTGGACAATCCAAGTCGCGGGGATCTTCGACGGATCGATACAGTGATGATCGATAATAATCCCGGTCTGCCCCCAAATAAATGACATACTCCCCAAAATAAATAACATGATGGATCGAATCATAGAGTTCTCCTAAGCTGTCGGTGGATCGGCTCCATCCACCGGTTAACCGAATCCCGGCACTCCATTCCGGCAGATGTTCCATCCATAGGACTCCGGAATGAGACGTCACTCAGACACCAATCATCTCCAATCGAAATATAACCCCATCCATCCAAATCTCCAAGAAAAAAATCTTCACTGAATAGGGTAATCCAATCCATTTCATGCCCCCCCGATATATCCCTCTGATCCTTCAATCTGGATTTCGGGAATAATTTATGGTTTGACTTTTATCCGCTTTCATATTAGCTTAATATCGAATCCTAATCGTTCTTCGCTATTCGGATATTCAAAAATCTGATAATGGAATTCAGTTTTTTGTAACTGTCGGATTCTGATCCCGTCAGTTTCAGCCTGAACCGAATCCTCCACCCTCTGCCAAACCCGCTTTAGAGAGGATGAATGCAAACAATCCCCATAACCAGGCACGGATGATGCATTGGATCCATACCAACAAGGAGCTTACAATGAAACATCATGGATCGGTCATAACCGCCATCATCATCATTTTTTTATTCAGCCTGGCTGGAGCCTGTTCCAGATCAGTCAAGGCCGAAGATCCGCCCGAACTGCCCCTGCGCAAACTGACCGCCCAGGAGGAACAGCTCAGTCAGGTCGATAATGCCTTCGGATTGAAACTATTCCGGGAGATCAACCGCCAGGACAACACTCAAAACATCTTCATCTCCCCTCTCAGCGTCTCGTTGGCCCTGAGTATGGCCGTCAACGGGGCCGAAGGCCAGACCCGGGATCAGATGATCCAGACCTTGGAAATGCATGATCTGAGTCTGGAGGATATCAACCAGGCCAACCGGAGCCTGACCGAGTATCTGGTCGGAATGGAGCGGGATGTGACCCTGCAGATCGCCAATTCGATCTGGTACCGCAGCGGATATCCGATCAAGGACAGCTTTTTGAACGTCAACCGGACCTATTACCTGGCTGAGGTCAATCCGCTCGACTTCTCATCCCAGTCCGCCATTGACCGGATCAACCGCTGGGTTTCCGACAAAACTTACCAGCAGATACCGACCATCCTGGACCAAATCGATCCGATGAGTATGATGTTCATCATCAATGCCATCTATTTCAAGGGGACCTGGACCTTTCAATTCGATCCGAAAAAGACCCTGTCGGCACCTTTTTATCCCGAAACCGGAGACGAGATGACCTGCGACATGATGGAGCAGGAATCCCGGCTGGACTACCTGGAAACCGAGCTGCTCCAGGGCGTCAACCTGCCATATGGCGACAGTCTCTTCTATATGACGATTCTGCTGCCCCGTGACGGTCATTCCGTCAATGAAATCCTGGACCGACTCTCTCAATCTGAGTGGGATCAATGGAGATCCGGATTCAGGTCCGATTCGGTTCACCTAAGGTTACCCCGGTTTAGAACCGAGTATGAGCTCAAATTGAATGATGTCTTGAAAAGCCTCGGGATGAACGATGCCTTTATACCTGGGCAGGCCGATTTTTCCGGCATCACCGATCAAATGATCTACATCAGTGAAGTCCGGCATAAATCGATGGTGGAAGTCAACGAGGAGGGAACGGTGGCGGCGGCCGTCACCATCATCGATTTCCGCGATACATGCGTACCGGATATCCGATTTATGACGGTCAACCGTCCCTTTATCTTTGTGATCCACAATCGGCAGACCGGAACCATCTTGTTCATCGGTAAAC
>JAGOEH010000093.1 GCA_017997825.1 Candidatus Delongbacteria bacterium
GAGCGGCATATTCCATCGCCTTGATTTTAGCCTCTTCATATCGATCCTGCACCAACAGGTCCGGGATTTCCCCTTTCAGACACCCCGACATACCTGTCAACCCTTTGGCATGATCTCGGAGGAAGCTTTTGTCTACTCTGGGTTTGTAGTAAAATCCCTCCAGATGAGAAACGGAAGAGATTTTGACCAGGTTTTTATAGCCGTCCATATTGCGGACCAGCAAGGTCAGGTGATGGCTGGCGGATTGGGATCGATCGCCGGGTTTTTTGACGCTCATGTCTTCACAGACGTAGGCTTCCATTCCGATAATCGGCCGGATACCGGCTTCCAGGGTTTGCTTGTAAAACTCTATAGAGCCGAACAGGTTTCCATGATCGGTGATGGCCATGGCTTCCATTTTGTCCTGCAAACAGGCCTTGATCATATCTTTAATCCGGCATGATCCGTCCAGCAGACTATATTCGGTATGGTTGTGAAGATGGATGAAGTCGGAATGAATGGGAATCGTCACCCGTTATTGCTCCAGTTCGGCCAATTTTTTCTTGACATAAGTCGTGTCATTGGAGGTCGGGAATTTGGTCAGGAACTCTTCCCAATACCGCCGAGCTCCCTCGGTATCCCCTTTTTTCAGCGAAACGAGGCCAAGATAGATCTGGGCATCGGGAGCCAGCGAATCGGAGGGAAAATCCGTCAGATAGCGGCTGAAATAGACCAGGGCACTGTCGAAATCTTTGGCCCGGCGAAAGCAATGGCCGATCTCCAATAGGGCATTATCGCTGAATCCGGCCTGGTTTTTAGGATCAAGAGTCAGGATTTGCTCAAAATAGAGCTTGGCATTGCTTTTATCACCGCGAGACTGATACTTGTCGGCAATTTTATACACCAGATCAAGGCTGTCCGGATGTTCCCGCTGCTGATTCAAAAAATCCGCCAGCGTTCCGATCCCCGATTGATAATCCCGGATGATTTTGATGAACTCTGCCGGTTCGGCATAATGGAGGCGATCGATTTCATTGCCTGAAGCGTCCATCAGGACCAGGGTCGGATAGGCCACAATTCCATATTTTTTTGCGGTCAGGGTATCCTGTTCGGCATTGATTTTCAACAGATAGTAATCCTTCAGGAAGGTTAGGACGGTGCTGTCCTGAAAGGTGGTGGAATCCATTTTTTTGCACCAACTGCACCAATCGGTGTAAAAATCGGCGATGATGGGTTTGGGATTGGATTGGGCGGCTTTTATCACCTCGTCATAGTGGGTCTGCCATGTCCCGGGCTCGATCGATTCTGCCGGCTTTTGGGCACAGGCGATGATCAATAAAACGCTGACAACGGTTAACCCAAACCACCTACGTCGTTTCATGGTTTACTCCTGGTTTGATCGTTTATTTGATCCGAATCATCAACATGGTCTGATCGTCATGATTCTGATAGGATTTGAATAGTTCGGTCAAGTATTCTTTATAGGCTTCAGTCCTGCGGCTGGAAATCATGGTCTGTATGGTGTCGGCCAATCCTTTCTCATCCATTGCGGGATAATTGGGATGGGTAAGGTTGATCAAGCCGTCGGTATAGAGAAACAGCAGGTCATCCTTCTGAAAGTGAAGCTGGGTTTCATGGTATTCAAGTGCCTTGGTCCAGCCGATGGGGAAGGTATTACACAGATTGATGATCTCAGCCTTTTGTTTCTCCGATGATACGTAGATCGGATGAGGATGACCGGCGGAAACCAGCCGGCAGATGCGGGCCTTGAAATCGAATTGAGTGATCAGCAGCGTCAGGTATTTATCCCAGTGAGGATTCTCGAGGATAATCCGGTTCAGCTCATTGAAAATAAGGCGGTTTAATTCGTCGGGAGTGATCCGGGATGAAACGTGAGGGGTTGTCAATCCGGCCAGGGTTCCCTTGATGGTAGCCATCATCAGGGATGTGTCCAATCCGTGTCCTGAGACATCTCCGATGATAATCATGGTTTTATCTTTCCCCAGTGGAATACTTTCATAAAAATCGCCGCCGATCAGGAAGAAGGGCTTGGAGTATATGTCAATCTGCAGGTTGAGACTGCCGGTCATGTTGTGCTGCTGAAGAATCTCATTCATGCGGCCGGCGGAGTCCAGTTCCATCCGGATCCGGGATTGCTGGAGCCGATTGCGGTAAATGACGTACCCGATGGCGTAAAAGATTCCGATCATCATCGCCAGGATAAAGGATAGATATTCCCACTTGGTCCACCAATACTTATCGATTTCAAACCGGTAGATCAGATCCTGCGACTGCCGGATATGATTGTTGCCGGCAATAATGATCCGGAGCTGGTATCGACCGGGATTCAAATTGTTCAGGATGATCCGGTTGCCGGATTCACATCTGGACCAGTTCTCACGATCCAGCGAATAATATATCTCATAGGGATAATGGCGGCTGTCGATACTGAAATGAAAGATCAGATTCTTGACTGAGGATGACAGCTTGCTGTCCAGTTCAATCCGTTCATGCTCCGGTTCCAGGGTCACAGAATCCAATCGGCAATCGGGAGCCGGAATCCGGGATTGAAAAAAACGGTCCGGGATGATTGATATCCCTTGATTCATCAGCCAGTAAGATTTTTGATTCCGGCCGGCCCGAACGGTTATCAGTTCGTTTCCGGCTATTACCGGATAACGGACGATATACGGTTTTTGCCCGTCAAGGATAATCGTGGCCCCGGGAGAGCGGTATAGGTTTTGATCGATGTGCCTGACGATTTTGAAGTTGAACGGGAGCATGGTATTGATGCTATCGCCGGTTAGACGGTGTTGCCTTGTGTCGTAATGATAAACGCCGAAATTGGTGATCAGAGAAAGGGTCTGTCCTGAATCGGGGGTGCCGATACCGAAAATGGGATGAGGGATGATACAGGATTGAACCTGATAGGGAGGATTCGGTTCCAGCCTGAATACGGTATCTTGATGAGAAATATAGTGCTCGCCGGTTTCCGGAATCCCGAGACTGCGATAGAAGTAATTCGGCTTTGTTTGTTTGGTTGTAAATATCGGGGGTGTTTTTTGATAGAGTGGTTCTGGCTTACCGTTTTTCAACTCAAAAAAAAGAATCATGAGGTTGAAGGGATATTGGGTATCACTCAATCGATAAATTGAGTTGGAAATCAGCCAGGGGCGGGTACAAGAAAAAAACATTTGGTTGGTCTGTTTGTCCTGTAAGAAGGCAAGGGGATGTAGCTCTCGATCACGGGTTATATAAAGCTGATCGTGATCGTCAATCAGAAACAGATCCTGACAATCCGGGGAGATCAATTTGCTCCGTGAGAAGACAAGTTGGCTCGGATTGTTGATAATCTTCGATTGCTGGGATTTACTGTTATAAATGATCTGGTCATTGATCAGGTAATGGATGGAATCGAGTTGGATCATACAACGAATTCCGGATTCGGGCCATGGGGTGATGGTAAGACGGATCGGATCCAGGCGGTAGGCCAGGCTTTCTTTCAGGTTGAACACCAGAATGCAGTCCTGATAATCGGTGACTAGAATACCGCTTTTTAGCTCGGAACAGGGAATCAGACGGAAAGAATCAGCATTCTTTTTCCTGGCCAACAGGTGTCGGCGGGAGCTGATAATCAGATAATCCTGGGTAGGGTAGATACCAGAAAAAGATTGGTAATTCGAATCATCTTCAAGCTTGAACAGGATCAGACGGTGATCGGAATACTCTATGATCTGCTTAAAATAAAAGAATATCCAATGGTCGGGATTATCATCCTGAAATAGGGTTATATCGTTAAAACCAATCCGATCCATCTCGATGGGATAGTTCTCGATATCCAGATAGGGAAAAACCAGCATGCCCTGATCGGTGGCGACATAAAGAATCGAATGAGAATCGGCGTATATACTGTTTATTGACACCGAGGTGCGGTTCTGATCCAGCAGAACTTCCAGCCGTCCCTTATTCAGTAGGTAAAGTTTATTTCTTGTTTGGAATGCCAGTTTATCGTTATCGATTGGAACAATCCGGATAATGGTTTCATCCGGAAATGATAGTGGATACGGAATTAACTGATTGTCTTTGAATTCGGAAATTTGGCTCTGGTTATGTAAGATCATGATTTTCCCGTTCCATTCAAAGATATCCCGGATATTATCAAAGGGAAGAAGATTCAGTTTGCGCTCGTTCAAGGAAAATAAATAGAGTTGTCTGTTGGTAACGATCAGACAGTCACCGGAGGGAAGCTGATAATCGTTTCGTAAGGTGATCAGGATGTTGTCCTGATGGTTTTTCCAAATAATTTGGCCGTCGGCCCTAGTCAAAAACAAGCCGGATTTTGTGAGAATCAGATAGGTTGAATCGGGCATCGGGCGAATTAGTTTGATTGAGTGATCCTCGGCAAGTATGGATTGTAAGAAGCGAGCTGATTGAGAAGGTGTGGTTTGACCATTCCGGTCCATGATGACGGCCGTGTCTTTACTGATCAGTAGTAATTGGTCGTCGTTGAGGGGATAGATGTAGCGGATATCAAAGGGAATCGATATGCTGAAGGGAATGATTCGGTTGCCGTCGTAATAGAAGATTCGATTCTGGTAATAGTTGTTGACCAGGTAGATGCGCCGGCCGATTTCATAGATGGTAAACCGGCTTGAGATTTCGTCGTTATCTTCAACCGGGATGGCCCAATCCAGCGGAACCCACCGGCTATAATAGGAAGGACGGATGGTGTCGGTTACGATCCGACATTCCTTGGAAAACGAAGGCTGTAAGCCTGCCGGCAATAGCATGATGATGAAGAATGCAGTCTTAGAAATTTTCATTTCTGCTATAATACAAAAACACCATTCACTTGTCAATTGAAAATTCAAAAAAACTATTTGACAAAAGTGGCTGTTTTTCTTATATTTCAGGCTATCTAACCCAAACGGAGAAAATATGGAACATGATCTTTGTCTGATTTGCGGTCAACCCATTAATCTGTTTTCCAAGGATCCCTATACGGATTCGATCTGTTTTGCCTGTTTCCAGAACCAATCGGCTGAATGGCGGGAGAGTGTCGAGAAGAACAAGAACAATCCGGCCCTGATCCAGGAACTGCTGGATCGGATTTTGCCCTTAAAATCGGCGTCGGAATCACCCGAACCAGCGGTTCCACCGGCGGATCAACCGGAAACAAAGCATCAGCCTACGGCCCAAGCCTCTGCGCTGCCGGAGCCTGAACCCACGGGCGATGGAGAGGAAAAACTCAAACGCGGCGCCAAAAAGGCGTCTCGGTCCAAAACCAAGGATTCGGTTCCCGAATGGGCCGATGATTTCTATTATCAGCCGGGCATGGATGATCACTCGATCCGGTCCCTGATCGATCATCGTGTCTTTATTTTAAATAAGATGAAGTATTTTGCCCAGGTTGAAAAGATCGAAGAGAATTATCAGATGGTACTGTTGGATATGATTCGGCATCAACTGGAAGTTATCATCAACCAGAATGAACTTTTATTACGGGCTTTAACCAAGAATCCCCAGGTTAAGAATCAGGATGGGGAATAATGGAACGGTTATGGGCCCCCTGGAGGATGGAGTATATTCTTCAGCCTAAACCGGGTGATTGTTTCATTTGCGAGGCGGTTTCCCGTCCGGAACGGGATGCTGAAAACCTGGTATTGGTTCGGAATGATTCCGCCATTGTGATGATGAACCGGTTTCCTTACAATAACGGGCACTTATTGGTGGCTCCCTGTCAGCATGGGATTTTGTATGAGGAGTTGCCGGAGGAGGCCGCGTTGCAGATCCATCGCTTATCCGGAATGATGATCGGGATTTTGAAACAGGTCATGAATCCCGATGCTTTCAATCTTGGTTATAATCTGGGCAAAACGGCCGGTGCCGGCCTGCTGGATCACCTGCATCTGCATGTGGTCCCCCGCTGGAACGGAGATACCAATTTTATGCCGGTACTGGATCAAACCCGTGTCATATCGGAAGCTTTAGCGTCAACCTATTACAAAATCAAGCAAGCCATACCGTGATTCGCTAACCCAAGGGAGCATTGCATGGAAAAGATTATAAAGGATGGCGTCACCTTTGATGATGTCCTATTGATCCCCAAATACTCCGATTTTATCCCGTCGGAAGCCGAGGTTAAAACCCGGTTGACCCGAACCATCCATCTGAACATTCCGCTGGTCAGTTCGGCCATGGATACGGTGACTGAATCCCGTATGGCCATCGCTTTGGCGCTGGAAGGCGGAATTGGAATCATTCATAAGAATCTGAACATTCAGGAGCAAGTCCAGGAAGTCGTTCAGGTGAAACGCTTTGAAAGCGGGATGATCACCAATCCGGTCACGGTAGGTCCTGAGGATACCATTGAGGATACCATGACGATTATGCGGGAACACAACATTTCGGGTGTACCGGTAGTCAACGGCCTCCGTCTGGTTGGGATTCTGACCAATCGTGATCTGCGATTTGAGACCCAACTGACGGCTAAAGTCAAGGATATCATGACCCGGGATAACCTGATTACGGCCTTGGATGGGGTAACCCTGGAAGAAGCCAAGGATCTTCTGCATAAGCATAAGATTGAAAAACTGCTGGTGGTGGATGAGGATTATAATCTGAAAGGATTGATCACCATCAAGGATATCTTGAAGAAGAAGAATTTTCCGCTGGCCAGTACCGATCGGACCGGGCGATTGATTTGCGGAGCGGCCATCGGGACCGTCGGTGATTACCTGGAACGGGCCCAGGCTCTGGTCAAGGCCGGGGTTGATGTGCTGGTTGTGGATACGGCCCACGGGCATACCCGGAATGTGTATGAGGCGGTCAAACGGGTCAAGGCTGCCATATCGGGGATTGATGTGATTGCCGGCAATGTAGCGACTGGAGAGGCTACTCGATTTCTGATCGAGGCCGGTGCCGATGCGGTTAAGGTCGGCATGGGGCCTTCCGCCATTTGCACTACGCGGGTCATTGCCGGTATCGGGGTACCCCAGATTTCGGCTATTCTGGATTCCGCCAAAGCCGCTGCGGCTGAAGATATCCCCATTATCGCCGATGGCGGAGTCAAGTACTCCGGCGATATCACCAAAGCCATCGCCGCCGGCGCTTCTTGCGTCATGATCGGATTTCTGTTTGCCGGAACCGATGAAAGCCCGGGCGAAACCGTTCTGTACCAGGGACGCCGATTTAAAATCTACCGGGGCATGGGATCGCTGGAAGCCATGAAAAAGGGATCCAAAGACCGCTATTTCCAAGCCGATACCGAGGTCAATAAATTGGTGCCGGAAGGCATCGAGGGCCGGGTCCCCTATAAAGGCCCGGTTTCCGATTATATCTACCAATTGGTCGGCGGCCTCAAGTCCGGAATGGGATACTGCGGCGTCAACACCATCGACAAACTCCGCTTACAGGGCGAGTTCGTCCGCATTACCAGTGCCTCGTTCCGAGAGAGTCATCCCCATGATATCACCATCACACGGGAAGCTCCAAACTACTGGATCGATCGGTGATCAATCCCGACGATTATCCGATTCGGAAAATCTATGATCTCTTTCTTGAACTGTCCAATATCTGTAATTTTGATTGTCCCTTTTGCCCCAATTCCCGCATGACCCGACCCCGGGGGATTATGCCTTACGAGTTTGCGGTATCCCTGTTGGATCAGATCCGGCAGGAAGGCATCTCGCAACGGATCGTACTCTTCCTGATGGGGGAACCGCTACTGGTCCCCTATCTCTATCAGATTCTGCCTGAAATCCAAAAACGCGACCTGGTCAGTATCATTCATACCAATGCCTCTCTGCTGAATGACGAGCATTCTGTCCGTCTGCTTCAATCTCCCTTGAATGAGCTTCATATCAGCCTCCAGACCTTCGGCCAGGAAGCCCTCAACCAAAAATCAAAACGCCCGATCGATTTCCGGCTTTACATGGATGGGATTCTCAATCTGGTCGAACAGCATTATCATGCCGGGAGTCCTATGATCCTCAAAATTCATTTTTTCAGCCGAACCTGGCAAAGCGTGTTTAGGGGAAGGGAATTGAATGCCTATGTTACCCATTCATTCCGATATCTGGTCGATTTTTTCAACCAGTGGATGAAGGATCGGCTGGATCTGAATTTGTCCTCCCATCGCTTGCCGTTTTCTTTGAATCAGGCCTATGAAGTGGAGATTTTGCCGCGGATTTTTTTAGTATCCCGCCAGGTCACAACCTTTGGGGGAAATATGGGTAAACCTAAAAAATATAAAGCCCGCTTCGGAAGCTGTCAGACCCTGATCAATCAGGTAGGTATTCTTTGGGATGGAAGGGTGACGGCGTGTTGTAACGATTTTGATGGCAAATTGATCTTAGGGGATACCCATCGGCAGCCCCTGATTGAGATTCTAAATTCACCGATCGCATTGAAGCTTTATTATGGATTCAAGGCCGGACGGATTTGGCATCCCCTTTGCCGGACCTGCCGGGGCGGAAACAATGTATGGTACTGGTTAATCAAACAGGCGGCCAGTGTATGGGCCGTCAAAACCGGGACCTCGTTTTACCGCAAGAAACGAATCAGCTGGTCCGGACCGGATCAGGCGAACCAAGGAGATTCACATGTCAGATAATCATTTTGATGTTGTGATCATTGGCAGTGGACCCGGCGGCTATGTTGCCGCAATTCGTTCAGCTCAGGCCGGATTCCGTACCGCGGTGATCGAACGGAACAAAATTGGAGGGACGTGCCTCAATATCGGCTGTATCCCGACCAAAGCCATCATCCATCAGGCTGATTTGCTCAATGAACTGCGTCAGTGTGTGATGGCCAAAACCGTTTCGGTCTGTCCGGAATTTGCTTTCGATAAGGTCATCGAGAAGAGCTGGAAAACGGCGGAACGTTTATCCAAAGGGGTGGAATATTTGTTGCGGGAAAACCGGGTGCAGCTGATCCGGGGAACCGGTACGCCGCTGGCCGGTAAACGGGTGGTGGTCCGGAATCCTGAAACCCCTCCCTTGGAATTGACCTATCGCCATCTGATCCTGGCCACCGGTTCGCAACCCCGTTTTGTTGCGGGCTTAGAACCCGATGGCCGTTTTGTTATTTCCAGTGATGAGGCATTACGGCTCAAAGAACTTCCCCGAAGTATCGCGATTATCGGGGCGGGAGCCATCGGTCTCGAATTTGCCTATATCTACGCGACGTTCGGATGCAAGGTGACGCTACTCGAAATGATGCCCCATATTCTGCCTCAGGAAGATGAAGAACTGTGCCATTTGATGGCTACGCAGCTTCGCAAACTGAAAATCGATATTTTTACCTCGGCCCGGATTATGGAACATAAAATTGAAAATGATCAGGTCCATCTGGTTTTCCAGTCGGAACCCTCATCGCCGTCAGCACCGGCCGCTCCGCCGGCGGAACGGATGGTGGATAAGGTGCTGGTGGCGATCGGCCGGCGCCCGGTACTGGATCTCCAGGCCTTAGACGATATGGGAATTGTAATGGACCGTGGATATGTCAGTGTCAACGAGAACGGAATGACCTCGGTGCCGGATATCTTTGCCATCGGGGATATCGTACCTGGCCTGCAGTTGGCTCATGTCGCCTCGGAAGAGGGATTGCAGGTGATCGATTACCTGCAGGGACGGCCCCGTCCGATCCGTTATCAATCGATGCCGCGCTGTATCTATTGCAGTCCGCAGTATGCTTCCGCCGGGATATTGGCTCCTCCGCCCGGAACCCCGGAATCCCAGGCGGCCGCATCCCTGGTTTTTCCTTATCAGGCCATCGGTAAAGCGCTCGCCATCGATGATTATTACGGCAAAATCAAGCTGGTCTATCGCCCGGAAACCCTGGAGATCCTGGGAGTTCAAATGGTAGGCGCCAACGCCACCGAATTGATCGGCTATTATGTCTCGGCTATGGATCACGGACTGACCCTCCATGATCTGGCTCATACCGTTTACGCCCATCCCACCCTGTCCGAAATCATCAAAGAAAGCGCGGAATTGGCCGTGGGGACACCGATTCATGTATTACCGCCGAAACCGAAAGCCTAAGATCGGCCCGCTATTCCTTCTCCTGCTTGTATTCGGCCTGATCCAAACGGTGCCGGGGATTCCCCGGATTAATGAGGTTATGCCCAATCCGCCCGGATCCGACACCGATTATGGCGGCCTGGAATTCGTCGAGATTTATAATCCCGGCCCCGATACAGTCCGAATGTTGGAGTTCACCCTCCATGATTTAAGCGATACCAATGATCATCTGATGGTGATCGCCTTTCCCTCCGATTCCTCATCCGATGACGAGAGCCGTGATAAACTGGCACCCGGCCTGTACGCCGTCATCCTGGATCCCGATTACCCCCTGGCTGATAATCCTCTCAGGATTCCCTCTCCCGTTCTTCTGTTAACCATAGCCGAGGACCGGACTTTGGGTAATGGCCTTAAAAATGATCAGGATTGTGTTTTTCTCCGTCACCTGAGTTCAGGAACCAATGCCGATTCCTTCTGCTGGAGTTCCGATCCCGGGGATGGAATCAGTTGGGAACGGATCATGCCGGTAGATTGGACGGATCAAGCCCGATGGGGATACTCCCAATCAACCGGCGGATCAACCCCGGGACGGATCAATAGCCTGGTCGATACCTTAGCACAGGAGAAGGAGGGTATCCGGTTTGAATCCAGGATTCTATCCTATTCACACGCCAAGCCGCTCAAACTGGTATGGCGGAATATTCCCCACACCGGAATCCTCCGGATCGGTATCTATGACATTCATGGTTTCAGCTATGGCTGGCTCGAGGAGGGGATCAGGGTAACCGATCTGTATTCTCTGGAATGGAATGGACGGTTACCGGGCTATGACCGGTTGAAATCAGGAACCTACCTGATCCATTTGGAGTTCAAACCGGAAACGGGTGGCCGCTTGATGGTCTATGATTTTCCTTTTGGCGTGACGCCCTGACCGGAATGATCAAGAAAGGATAAACGAGCCGATGATGCGATTGTCACTTTGGATTGCCGTTATGGTTATGCTTCAGGTTTCTTATTTGTCCGCTCAGCATCTGCTGATTTATATGGATCAGCGGCAGTCGGATCATCTTAAGGCTTATGGGGTGGCTTTTTGGAGTTTGACCCGTCAGGTTCAGATCCAGTGGCTGCTGAATTATCGGGGGGGATCGTTTTTATGTCCCGATCTGCCGGCTATTCAGGATCGATGCAACGAAGCGGGAGTGAGCTATCAGATTCTCACCGGATCCGATTATGCTATGGTGATGGCCGAAATTGAGAATAATAATATGGAAAGCGTATCGTTGGAAAAAGCTCCCCGTGTAGCAGTCTATACTCCACCCAACAGCCGGCCGTGGGATGATGCTGTGACGATGGCGCTGGAGTATGCCGGAATCCAGTACGATAAAATTTGGGATGAGGAAGTGCTGGCCGGGGTTCTGGAGAATTATGACTGGCTTCACCTCCATCACGAGGATTTTACCGGTCAGTACGGCAAATTCTGGGCCAATTATTCCCATGAGACCTGGTATATCAATCAACAGTTGCTGCTTGAAAAGACGGCTTCTCAATTGGGATACAAGAAGGTATCGCGCTGTAAACTGGCCGTAGTGGAAACCATTCGGGACTATATCATGAAGGGGGGATTCCTGTTTGCCATGTGTACAGCGACTGATACGTACGATATCGCCCTGGCCGCTGAGAAGACCGATATTTGTGATACACCGTTTGATCATGACCCGATCGATCCCAATTACAAGAGTAAGCTCGATTTTTCCAAATGCCTGGCATTCCAGAACTTTGAGGTCGTGACCAACCCCTATACCTATGAGCATTCCACTATTGATGTTACCCCTGCCGGTAGAGACGGCCTCAAGGGAGCTGATGCCGAAGCCTTCCGCTTGTTTGATTTCTCAGCCAAGTTTGATCCGGTGCCCTCGATGCTGACTCAGTCTCATACCTCGATGATCAAGGGATTTATGGGGCAGACCACCGGATTCAGGAAAAAAATGGTCAAACCGGCGGTGGTGATTCTGGCCGAACAGGAGGGAACGGATATTGTCAAGTATATTCACGGGAATGTCGGCAAGGGATTTTTTACATTTCTGGGAGGGCATGATCCGGAGGATTATCAGCATTTTGTGGGAGATCCCCATACTGATCTGGGTCTGCACAAAAACTCGGCCGGCTATCGGCTGATCCTGAATAACATCCTGTTTCCGGCCGCCAAGAAGCAGAAGCTAAAAACCTGAC
>JAGOEH010000349.1 GCA_017997825.1 Candidatus Delongbacteria bacterium
AATGCTGAAGTCCAAAGCCCCGGCCCGATTCATTTCCTGCCGGATCACCTCGGAAATCCTGATTAACGCTTTATATCCCATCGGCAAATAAACATAGAGTCCGGAACCGACTTAGCGAATCAGGCCGGCTCGCAGCATCAATTGATGAGATGCAATAACGGCTTCGGCAGGAATCTCTTTCAAGGTCGGTATAAAGTAGTGGCTTCGCAGCATGAATGATACTCCTCAATTTGGTGTTTGAAGCATAATAGTATAAATTTCTCTAAATGTCAAACAGATTTTATTTTTTTTTTAGCCAAAACCTGATTTAACACGATATTAGCGATCATGGTATTTCAGATATGAGATGGATAAAATCGCTTGCCATTATCACCGGAATGATTATATTTAGGATCATATCATTGGCGGATGAGTTGCCGTGATTCATCCCGCTTCTCTTTATCTTCCAACCGACGAAAGGAACCTGATTATGCCGATTTATGAATATCGATGCGAAGCCTGTCATCAGACCTCGGAATTCACGATAGGAGTTTGCCGGCAGCCGAATGAAATCCGCTGTCCCCACTGCGGAAGCATGGATATGACCCGCCGCCTATCGGCCGGCGCCATCCATGTCAAATCCGATTCCGGCTGCTCCCATCCGGGGAGCTGTTGCCAATCCGATTCACATTCCCATCCCCATTGCACATCCCCTCATTGCGGATGCCATTGAACAGTACCGATTCCGCCGCCTCAAACAGCGGAATCGGCTTTGTCCATATAATTCAGCTTAATTATTTCTGATTTTCTGCCAGATATTATCAATCTTCAGTACATCCTCTCCAATGTTCTGAATCAGATGACACTTGTCCAGGTAGGCACTGTCCGGATAAATATAGGGATTGCTCCGGATTGATTCCGGCAGCAGACTGACTGCCTCACGATTGGGAGTCGCATACTGGACATAGAGAGCATTTTGCTTAGCCTGTTCAGCCCCCAGCAGAAAATCGATAAACTGATAGGCCAGTTCCTGGTTTTCAGATTTAACAGGAATGACCATAAAATCGATCCACAAGGTGGCTCCTTCCCGAGGCAGGGTAAATCCGATATCCTGGTTGACCGCCATGATCTGTAAAGCGTCACCGTTATAGGAATGGGCCATCCAGACGGTTCCGTCCTGGATCTCATTTTTATAGGAATCGGAATCATAATGGGAAATGGTCTTATCCCATTCCATTAAAATCTGTTCGGCTTTGGCCAGACAACTGTCCTCCAGGCTGTTGGGGGTGTATCCGGAATAAATTAAGGCCGCACCCACCACCTCCCTTTCATCATCCAGCATTGAGACCACATTATTGCCCCGGAATAGGGTATCCCGGATAAAATCCCAGGATGCATCTTTCATTTTCTCTTCCGAGACATATTTTTTATTGTAAATAAATCCCGAAGTTCCCCAGAAGTAAGGAATTCCATAGGTATTCGCGGTATCAAACTGGGCGGCTTTGGTGAGAATGGCCGGTTCCAGGTTGGCGTAATTCTTGAGCCGGGTTTTATCGATCGGCATCAATAAGCCCTTGTCCCTCAAGATTTCAAGATGATCGCCGGTCGGAACGATGATATCATACATGGCCTGGGCCGTCAGAACTTTGGTCAGCATATTTTCATTGGAGTTATACATATCATAGACTACCCGGCAATCATACTCCGTTTCGAATTGCTTGATCAGTTCCGGGGCAATATAATCGGTCCAGTTAAAAACATACAATACCCGGCTTTTGGATTTCTGACACGACCATCCGAACGACAGGGTAATCGCCGCAATCAGCAGGTATTTAATGGCATGGTTCATGGATATCCTCCTTCATCAGGTTATCAGGGTCGGCCGATCGATTCGGTCAGAAGAAATACTTACGAACCCGGCCCGAAACGGCTACCAGAAACAGGGTAAATCCGATCATCAGGGTGGACAGGGCATTGATGGTAGTGGTGGTTCCCCGCCGGATGGCCCCTTCGATATAGATCGGCAACGTATTGAATCCTCGCCCGGTGGTAAAAAAAGTGATGATGAAATCATCGATGGAAAGGGTAAACGCCAGCAGCGCCGCCGCCACAATTCCGGGCATCAGCAGCGGAAGCTTGATCTTGAAAAAAACCTGCCATTTATCAGCGCCTAAATCCATCGCCGCTTCCTCCAGACTATAATCGAAATCGGCCAGACGCGATTGAATGACAATGACCGTATAAGAAAGACAAAAAGTGATATGAGCAATTAAAACCGTTAAAAATCCCGTCTGAAACCGCATAAAACTGAACAACAGCGCCAAGGATACCCCCATCAGAATATCCGGCATCACCAGCGGTATAAAGATCAAACCCGACATCAGCTTGAAACCGGCAAACCGGCGGTTCTCCAACGCCAAAGCCGTTACAATCCCCAAAATAGTGGACACCAGTGTCGATAGTATTCCAATCACCAGCGTATTCCGCAACGCCAAGATAATCTCTTCACTCCGGAACAGCAATCCGAAATAGGAAAGGGTAAATCCCTTCCAGCCCGAAATAATCCGGGAATCGTTAAAACTGAATATGATCAGAATCAGGATCGGAATATACAGGAATACCAGAATCAAGGTAAAGGTAGAAAGCGAGAGAAACCGGGTCCAGAATCCTTTATTTGCAGTCATAGATCCCGTTTTCCTTGCGTTTCAG
>JAGOEH010000094.1 GCA_017997825.1 Candidatus Delongbacteria bacterium
AATAATTCTGCGTGTTGCCCAGCATATCGGAAAACAGGAACTGGATCCCACCGGAGGTCCCGATCACCGGGTCATAGGTCACGGATGATTGAGCGATATCCATACTCAGCCGGGTTTTGTAGTGTCCGGTTTCGATCTGGCTGATCCGGCTGCTGTCGCTATAGCGTTTCCAGCTCATCGATCGGTTCCATTCGGGATAGCGGGATTCCAACGGATCGCGGTTGAATGAGAGGGGCGGGGAAGCGGTAGAGGAAGAGGATGCCGGCGTCTGATCCAGCGATCGGTAAAAAATCTGATAGCTGCCCCGATTCAGTCCGGTGTACAACAGACTGTTATTCTGGGGGATATACTGGATGTCCAGATTTCCGGTCAATGAGCGGGTGATCTGGTGAGGTTGATTATCGAGCAGGTTCATTTGAAAAATATTCATGGCGCCGTTGCAGTCACTGGTGTAAAAAAGGGTGGTCGAGTCCTTCCAGACCGGGGATTGGTAATTATAGTGGCCTTGGGTCAGTTCCCGGATGGTGCGGGTTTCCAGATCCATCAGATAAAGGTGATAGTAGCCCTCTTGACCCCACTGACCGCGATCGGATGAAAAAATCAGGCTGCGGTTGTCGGGCGAGATGACCGGTTCCAGATCATCATAGAAATCGTTGGTCAACTGGATCAGGCTGTCGGATTGGTGGAGGTAATAGTAAATATCCCGTTCTCCGGCATAGGATACGGCCGAGAAACAGATTCCCTGTCCATCGTGGGACCAGGCGGGATAAAACAGCCCGATCAGGTGATCGAACCGCTTTTTTTTCCGGATCCGGCGGGTATGATAATTGTAGAAATAGAGGACATCGGAATCTTCCGAACGGGAGACGAAGACCAGGATCGAGTCCCGGACCGCCAGTTTACTCTGCATAAAATGGAAGGATTCGAACTCCTTGGTCAGATTCCCCTTGATGATCAACTCCGCCCGATCCGGAGCCTGAAGGAGGGTGTCGGTTTGGATCGACTTGCGATAGATGCCCAGATACCCCATCCGGCTGGAGAGAAAAAAGAAGGAGGGGGGCCGGAGGCTATCGGAACTACCGCTCAGGGCAGGTTTGAAATTGAAGCCGCGCCGGGTTTGCTGAATGGCCTGAAAGGGCTCCAGATCCCCCTCCTGAAACAGGGGGAGATAGTGTTTACGCAGATTGTACTGCCAGTTTTCATCGGCTTTGGCCAATGGAATCTGATAGATGTACTCGAATAGATCGTAAAAATTATCAAAGCGCCACATCTCTTGAAACAAACGGGTCAATGCATAATCCCCATACTGCTCTTCCAGATAATTGAGGAACGACTGCCCCTCCTTATACATCAAAAAACTGCCGTTGACGGCATAGATGTTGGATATCGGATAGAGATAGTCGTTGAGCACCGCATCCCGCAGGAACATATCGGCTTCATTATCCCATCCGACCGACCAGTGTTCGGCCAGTCCTTCGGTGAACCAGAGGGGGGGAGCATAATAATTATAGTTGTTGTGCTCTTTGAATACCGTGATGATTTTATCGATCATGAAGGCGTGCACCAACTCATGCTGAAGGATTCGCTTGAAACTGGGATAGGAGCCGTTAAAGGGCATGACGACCCGTCCCTTCAGAAATTCGGTGAATCCTCCGACTCCCTCGGGCAGAAATCCGGAGGTGGTATTGGTTTCCTGAAAATGGAAATGGGAACTGTAAACAATCAGGGGGATTTTTTTAGAAAATTCATGCTGATAACGCCGGCTTAATTCATAATAGGAGTCCTCGGCATAAACGGCGGAAGTCCGGGCTAATTGCTCCTCTCCCTGATAAAAGTAGATATCGAAATGAGGAGTCGAGATCAGCTGCCAGTCGAAGCGATTGTATTGGACCTTGTTCTGGCCGAAATAATACTGGGCTGAGGCAGAGGTATAGATGGTGATGATCAGAGCCGCCAGAATCAGGCTGAAGCGTGGATTGAACGGAATCATGAGTTAAAATTAGAGAAAAAACAAGTGTTTGTCAAGGTTTATTTCGGTGGGAATTAAATAAAAGCCGAAACTAAAAAAAAATACTTGACAAGCCCGGCTTTGGGATGTATATTGAAAGAAAGAATATTCAAGAGATGAATAAACCAAATCGGCCGCCCAAAGTGTTTGGATTGAGCTTGGGCGATGGAATGTGATTCGAGTTTTTTAACGGATTGCTTTTTCGGTAATAACTATGACTTAAAATTAGTTATTTCAAAAGCTGAAATAACTAACATGAGTCGGCTTAACCCGAAACCTATCTTCAAGGAGGGGAACGTATGAAAGGAAACCTCATTCGTTTATTACACCTGGTTATCCTGCTGGGTGTTGGAATCTTGACGGCTGTTCCGGCGATTTGGGCAGCCAACGGCAAGATTTCCGGACGAGTGGTCGACAAGGAAACCGGTGAACCACTACCCGGTGCCAATGTGATCATTGAAGGCATCTGGCTGGACGATATCGAAGTGGATATGGCCGTCAAGCTGGGCGCCGCCACCGATCCGGAAGGCTATTTCGTGATCCTGAATGTGGATCCGGGATTGTATACCCTGAAAGCCTCCATGATCGGGTATCAGCCCCTGGCCAAGCAGAAACTGAGGGTCAGTATGGACCGCACCATCCAGATCAATTTTCCGCTGGCGGTATCCGCCATCAATGTGGAAGAGCAGGTGGTGGTAGCGGAGAAAGAGGTCATCAAGGCCGATATCTCCGGTACCCAGGAATCGATTGTCGGCGAACGCGTCGATATGACCCCGACCAACCGCATGGATGAGTTCATCAACAAGATCAAGGGCGTGGAACTCAAATCCACCAAGGACGGAAACGGTTTGAGTATCCGCGGCGGCGACATCCGGGAAACCGATATCCGGATGGATGGGGTTTCCATGCGCGATCCCCGTTCCGACAACTCCTATCTGTCGGTCAATTCGACTACCATCGAGGAGATCCAGGTCATGACCGGCGGATTCCAGGCCAAATACGGCGATATGCGCTCCGGTCTGGTCAATATCGTGACCAAAGACGGAAACCGGGGAAAACTGAATATCAATGTCAAGATGGATATGACTCCCTCCGGTCAGAAAAAGTATTACGGTAGCAATCCCTGGAGTGAAGACTCCTGGATCTACAAGGTATTTGCCGATACCTCCCGCGGCGACAGCTCCTGGTGCTGGCTGGGTACCGTCGGTGATACCTCGGTTCCGCTGGATCTGCGTAGCTTCAAAGGATGGAATAAAAAGAATTACGGCGTCAATAATTATGAGGCCATCGGGTTGCCCAAAGCCCTCAAGCTGACCCCGGCCCAGAAACGCAAACTGTGGCTGGTACAGCATCCGATGTACGAGCCGACCGATAAGAAGGATGTCTTTACCGAGGGTTCCATCTCCGGCGGCCTGCCCGGCGGATTCATTCCCTGGCTGGGTGCCTATTGCGATAAGACCACCTTTGTGTTGGGATTCAAGTATGAAAATACCCAGTTTGTGTTTCCGATCGGTCCCCGGGATGGTTACAAGGACTGGAATGCGTCCTTGAAATTGACCACCCAGATCTCCAACAACCAGAAACTCTCGGTCCACGGAATGGTGGCCAAGATCAACTCCATTACCACCTCCGGTTCCGCGTCTTCCTTTGGGGGAGCCTTGCTGGATAATTCCGGGCGTTTCGGTTTCATGAGCAATTCCGAGGCCTCGGTCATTACCCAGGCCGGGCTGTTGGGCGGTAACGAAGGCTATATCCAGATGTACAACAAGAGCCGTCTGCAGTTCTATGATATCCGCTATATCCTGGGTGGTTTGAAATACAGTCATACCCTCTCTCCGGTTACCTTTTACACCCTGGAAGCCCAGTTCAACTATACCGATCACAAGCTGACTCCCTATAGCTGCGATCCGACCGATTCCAGTTCCTGGACCACCTTTGACGATTCCATCCGGGTCCTGAATTATCCCAAGGTCGGTTCCCCCTATGCCTCCACCAACTGGTGTACCGATATCGTGGATATGTTCTGGTTGTATGGCGGCTTACAGTCGGAGGATTCCTCCTATTCCTGGGCCGGTACCATCAAAGGGGATCTGACTACCCAATGGAGCCGGCATCATCAGATCGAGACCGGATTCAGTTTCCGATACAGTTATCTGAATGTCAATTCCGGCACCTGGATGCAGTCCCAAAAAAGCTGGACCCCGGACTCCTGGAGCTATTACAAGGAGCATCCGGTGGATGCGGCCCTCTATTTCCAGGATAAGCTGGAGTTCGAAGGCATGGTGGCCAATATCGGATTCCGGGCCGATTACTTCAATCCCATGAAGAAGGCCTTTGATGTCTCCCATCCCCTGGATCAGGATTATTCCGATATCTATAATATTATCTATAATTATATGCCGGGCAATTTCGGTTCCTGGGAACGCTGGGTCGAATTCCGGGAATTGCTGGATAACCCGACCGGCTGGCCCACCAAAAGCAGTAAGGGCCAATTCAAGATTTCGCCCCGCTTGGGCGTTTCTTTCCCGATTACGGTCGGCAGTAAGCTCTATTTTAACTATGGTTATTTCTATCAGCGTCCCAATGTATCCTTCCTGTATAATATTTCGGTCTTTCCGGGCGGCGCCATCGTTCCGACTCCGGATCTGCCGATGGCCCGGACTGTGGCCTATGAGTTCGGCTACGAACAGCGCTTCCTGAACAATTTCCTGGCCAATGTGACTATGTACTACAAGGATGTCAAGAACGAGCCCCTCAGCCGAACCTATATCGATTATAATGAAGAGGTCTCGGTTTCCAAGTATGTGGCCGACCGCTACAAGGATATCCGCGGCATCGAACTGCGGCTGGAAAAGAATATCGGCCGCTTCTTCACCTTCTGGGGCAGTTACGAGTATATGCTGGTCAGCACCGGCCAATCCGGCGTCTCGACTGTGTATGAGAACCGGATCAAGGCCAATCTGGAAACCCGTGACGCCAATCTGTATACCTCCAATCCGGCTCCCTCGGGCAATCTGACGGTCGATTTTCATACCCCGATCAAATGGGGACCGGCTCTGATGGGGATTCACCCGCTGGAAGGCTTTACCTTCAGCCTGTTCAGTGAATGGCGTGACGGCGGGAGAGCCATCGTCAACCCCTATGCTGCCGATACGGCCCAGAAAAAGATCGAGATCGTGGATTACACCAATTTCGATTTCCGGGCCTCCAAACAGATCAAGACCAAATGGGCCAGTATGGAAGTGGTCTTCACCATCAAGAACCTCTTCAACCAGAAACGCCTCAGCTACGGAAACATGACCACCTCCCAGTACAATCAGTATGTCGAATCCCTCCATCTGCCTTATGAAGAAGGCGACCAGCACGGTAACGACAAGCTGGGGGATTGGGACAAGGACTATATCTATACCGGTTGGTTTACCGCCCCTCTGTTCCTGAATCCCAGACAGTTTTATCTGGGACTGCGTTTCAACCTGTAAACACTCTCAAGGAGTCATGTATGAACAAATATAGCATTAAAACGCTTTGTCTGTCGGCTCTGCTTCTGGTGGCGCTCAGCGCGGCCGGCAAAATCCAGGCCCAGAAAAACTATAACGGCCCTCCTATGTTCCTGAATGTCAACGCTATCAGTTGGGATTTGAAAAAACTGAACGGGGAAGGCCAGTTCAGCAATCAGTATAGCTGGATGCTGACCGGGGACAACAAGGAAAACACGGAAGTCTTTTGGTGGCCGGCCGATGTCTGGCACTCCCAGATGCTGTATCAGGTCTTCAATCCGGTCTGCTTTGACGACAATGGATTTACCAATCAGTTGGGCGAACACAGAATCATACCCTACAAGTGCGTTAATGGCGGCGCTAACGATTATTCCCATGAGATCCGGCGCTACCGTCCGGCCTATGTCACCGTCGATAATACCCCCTTGTACCAGGAATACCGCTGGCAGGTGGATCCAACCCTGAAAAGCGATATCCACTGTACCTGGGAAGATATCTACGTCAACTACGGATTACGGGTCCGGGGTGAGGTGATGGCCTTCAGCAATCCCGATCACCAGGACTATGTGATCTATAAGATGACCTACAAGTTTACCGGCGAAACCAAACGCCCTTTGGAGGATCCCAAAGAGATTGATATCTATCCCGATCAGACCGTCACCCTATGGACCCCGCTCTCCTTCAGCTTCGGACCCTCCAAGTGCGGTGAATATGGGGCCTTAGGATTTTTTGCCTATGAAGCCGAGGATGATCTGGACAGTTGGTTTGAGATGACTTCCAGCCTGGTCACTACCAAAGCCCGCAAAAATCTGAAAGTGGCCTATTATTGGGACTATATCCTATCCGGCTCGGCCGCTTACCCTAATGGAAGCAAGGATGATATGGGGGATCCGGAACGGGATAAAGGCACCGGCCATCTCTTATCCCCTCAGATTCCCGGGTTCAGTTTATTGTATGCCCCCAAATCGAATACTGATCTGAGCGATGATCCGGAACAGCCCTTTTCCATGCCCCATGCCGGAATTGTGCAGGACTTATGGAACCGGACCGATCCGGGAATCCGGAATATGTATCTGGGAACCGACGAACGGGGAAAATTTCCCAAAGACTGGATCACCGAAGGCCGTGCTACCAAGCCCGAAAAGGGTCCGATGCGTTTCATCACCGCCGGGCCTTATACCCTGACCAAGAGTACCGGAACGGTTCCCTATGACTCCAATTTTCACTATGATTCATTTACCGTGGTTTATGCGGTCGGTGTCGGTTCCATCTCCCAAGAGATGGCCCGAAAAACCGGCCAGGATTGGTATCAGGGCTTGATCACCGATCAGCAGAAGGATTCGATTATCCTGACCGGAACCGACTCGCTGGCTAAGGTGATGGACCGGGCCTATTGGGCCTTTTCACAGGATATGAATATCGACGATCCGCTGCCGCCGCCCGATCTGAATGTTCAGAGTGATGCCGACCGGGTGATCGTGAAATGGTCTTATCCCGACAACCGCTATTATCTGGATCCGGATACCCAGGTCGATGACTGGTATGCCTGGCGGGTTTACCGCAAGAAAGGCGCCGCCTATGTCAATGATCCCTATGATAATGCTTCCGGAGAAGAGTGGAAGATGGTTTTCGAGACTACGGATCGTACCGTGACCGAGTATATCGATACCGACGTGATGCGAGGAACCAGCTATTACTATGCCGTGACCGCCGTCGACGACGGCCGGCATAACGGCAGCGGGCTGTTTCCGGGCAAGAAACTGGAGAGTTCCCGCTATGTCAACCGCACCGGCGTACCCGCCATCCCGTTCAAGGCCGGTCTGCAGGAATCGGATAAGGTTCGGGTGGTTCCCAATCCGGCGACCGTCAAGGCCGGAGGCCTCGGATTTCCCGGCGATCCCAACCGGATCGTATTTGCCAAACTGCCGTATCAGTGTAAGCTCCAGATATTTACTGAAACCGGGGACCTGATCTCCAGTTTCGATCATCAGGGAACCGATCAGGAAGTCTGGAATCAGCGGACCGATAACAATCAGTACATTATGAGCGGTTGTTATATTCTGGCTGTTACCAACGCCAAAAACGTTTCCGGAGGCTCGCTGCCGGACCAGTTCGTCAAATTTGTCATTATCCGATAAATTATAGAGATCAAAGGAGATATCTATGCGAAAGCATGCAATTCTCGCATTGCTGTTCGGCCTGTGGCTGATGGGCTGGTCCGATCCGTCCCAGGGCGGGATTATCAAAAAAGGCCAGGTCGGATTCCGTTTTCTGGAACACCCGGTCTCGGCCGAAGCGGTTGGACGCGGAACCATCGGTCTGGCTATGACCCGGAACGCCAATGCGGTATTCTGGAATCCGGCCGGGTTGGGCTGGATCGAACAAAAGGTCGATTTCTGTATGAACTATACCAATGGGATTGCCGATATTAACCACAGCTCGGCTGCGCTGGCCTTCAACCTGAAAAATGTCGGGGTGGTGGCCTTTGATGCCTTCCTGATGGATTACGGCGATCTGGTTGGAACCCGCCGGGCCGCCAATGACGAGGGTTTTGAAGAAACCGGCACTTTCTCGCCCCAGAACTACTGCCTGGGCGTTTCCTTCAGCCAGCGGGTCAGCGACCGCTTCTCCTATGGTGTCCGGGTCAAATATGTCAATGAGGACTTAGGAGATGCCTGGATCGCCACTCAGGGAACCGATGTCACGGATTCCAACCTGGTGATCGATGAGAAGGAATACGGACTGAGCGTGCCGGCCTTCGATGTCGGTGTGGTGTATGATTTCATGTACAACAGCATCCGCTTTGCCGCCGTCATGCAGAACTTTTCCCGCGAAATGCGTTACGAAAACAATAAGTTTCCGCTGCCTTTCGCCGTCAGTTTCAGCATGACCATCAATCCGCTCAGTTTTCTGATGCCCGATCTGAAGGAAAAAGATCTGCTGCTGGCCTTTGAAACCCGCCATCCCCGTGATTTTAAGGAACGCTACAAAATCGGGCTGGAATACCTGTACAAAAAGACCCTGACCGCCCGCATCGGCTATATGGGTAACTATGATGAACGCGGACTGACCTTTGGGCTGGGACTGGTTCAGAAATACATGAACACCCGATTCCGGTTCGATTATGCCTATCAGGACAATGGAATCTTCAATGGCGTTCATGTGGTGTCATTCGGGGTCATGTATTGAGATTTTCCCTCCTCTTACCTGCCGTCGCCCCCGATCCGGCCACGGCAGGTAACCTTATCCCAAAAGGAGGATTATAATGACCGGAATAAAACAGTTGATTTTCTTTCTGGAAATCATATTATTAGGAATATGGTTTTCATGCCTGGGCAAAAAATTCGGGATCGACTCATCACCCCAGCCGATTCAGTTGCTGATCCGGTGTGATGATATCGGGATGTGCCATTCGGTGAACATGGCGGCACAGAAACTTCTGGATTCCGGAATTCCCTTTTCCGCTTCCGTGATGGTTGTCTGCCCCTGGTATCAGGAAGCCGTGGAGATTCTCAAACACTACCCGCAGGTCAGTGTCGGAATTCATCTGACCCTCAATTCGGAATGGCAGAATTATCGATGGGGGCCGATCTGCGGCCAATCCGGAGTCCCGAGTCTGACCGACAGCCTGGGGCTGTTTTTTCCATCCAGCGCTCAGACGCTGGCCCATCAGCCTAAAACCGAGGAGATCGAACGGGAATTGAGAAAACAGATTAACCGGGCTCTATCCAGCGGGCTGAAAATTGACTATGTGGATACCCACATGAGTACCATCGATCAAAAAGAGGAATACCGAAATTTGGTAAAAAAACTGGCCCAAGAGTATGGTTTGCAGTATTCAGGATTTCATGGCGAAACCGAATCTTCCTCGGTGTATGCGGTTCCGATCGATCAGAAAGCGGACACTCTGCAGACCATAGCGGCCGGATTACAACCGGGAAAGCGGTGGCTGCTGGTTTGTCATATCGGACAGGACAGCCGGGAGATGCAGGCCATGATCGATATGAATTCATTCGGTTTGAAGCAGATGAGCCGTCATCGGCAGGCCGAATTGGATGCCCTGCTTCATCCTCGATTCATCCAGATCCTTTCCCAGCGAAATATCAAATTGATTACCTATCGTGATATCATGCCAGATCACCATTCTTCCCGGGAGGAATCCAATCCATGAAGATTTCATTTTGCCTTCGTTTCCTTATCATCAGTTTATTGGTATGGACCACCATCCTCCAGGCCCAGGCGCCCGTCAAAATGGACAAAACCGTCTATCTGAGGGGCAATCAGGTCGGATACCTGAGCGGAGACCAGAAGATATTTATTGCCTTTTCCCATCAACCGATACCCAAAGCCAAGTATAAGATTGTGGATGCCAAGAGTGGTAAAAAGGTATGGGGACCGGTCAGAATGCCTGAAAATTCAGGCAGTTACGGTAATTATGCCCATCATTACCGCCTGGATTTTTCCGCTTTTCAGAAACCCGGCCGCTATAAAGTGGTGATTGACCGCTATGAATCCCTGCCCTTCAGCATTGGAAGTTCTTCTTATAATGGGTATCATGAGTGGCTGTTGTTTTATATGCGTCAGCAGCGCTGCGGCTACAATCCCTTTTTGGATGAGGTTTGCCATAAGAAGGATGGCCGCAGTATGTACGGCCCGATGCCCGACAGCACCTATGTGGATGTCAGCGGCGGCTGGCATGATGCCGGGGATCAGTTACGCTATCTGATGACCTCCGGCAATGCGGTCTGCCGGTTGTTGTTTTCCTACCAGGAGAATCGCGGTAAGTTTGCCGATAGTGTCAATTATCTGGGACAGAAAGGATCCAATGGGATACCGGATATCCTGGATGAAGCCAAATGGGGATTGGACTGGATGTTCAAGATGCATCCGGCCCCGGATCAGCTTTTCCACCAGGTCGGCGACGACCGGGATCACATGCGGGGAGGTCTGGCTCCCACCGATTCATCCGATTACGGCTGGGGGCTGAATAGTTACCGGACGGCTTATTATGCCTCCGGAAAACCACAGGGACTGGGGAAATACCAGAACACCTCGACCGGAATTGCCAATCTGTGCGGCCGCTATGCCGCCGCCATGATTATGGCGGCTGCCATCTGGGAAAAGGATCTGCAGGATCCGGCCTATGCGGCCCAGTGCGTCAAGGCCGCCAAAGAGGTCTATCAGATGGGCGTCAATCAGCCCGGCAGCCAGGAAGGGACCCCATGCCGCGAGGTTTATCGCTATCATGAAATCACCTGGGCCGATGATATGGAGTGGGGAGCCGCCGAACTCTACCGCTATACCGGAGAGCCCCGCTATCTGGATGAAGCCAAGGCTTATGCTCGGATAATCAATACCGAATCCTGGATGGGCAAAGATACCGCCCGTCATTACGAATACTATCCGTTTATGCATGTCGGGCATTATGCCCTTTACCCCCTGGTCGATAAGGCTTTCCAGGATACCCTGGCCGGATACTATCGGGACGGGATCGAAAAGGTATACCGCAAGGCCCTTCAGAACCCTTACCGGATGGGGGTTCCCTTCATCTGGTGCTCCTTCAACCTGGTGACCGATTTTATCACCCAGTGTATCCTGTATGAACAGATGACCGGCGATGCCACCTATCATCAGTTCATGCTGGAAAACCGCGACTGGCTGCTGGGACGCAATCCGTGGGGTATCAGTGCCTTCATCGGCATCCCGCGGGAAGGCGGTAATTATCCCCTTCATCCTCATAGTCCGGTGGCCTGGGAAACCGGACGGGAAATCACCGGCGGTCTGAATGACGGCCCGGTCTATGCGAGTATTTTTAGTGGATTGAGGGGGTCCGTCCTGACCGGTGAGGACCGGTATGCGGCCTTTCAATCCGATCTGGTGGTTTATCATGATGATCGGGGCGATTATTCCACCAATGAACCTATCATGGATGGTACCGCCAATGCATCGTTTTTGATGGCCTTCTTTGCCCGGGATTCGATCGGACGAACCGATCCTCCCAAAAAATAACAATCCAGCATGGAGCCGAGCATGTATATCAGCGGGAACATCAGGCTGTTGAAAAATTTGAATCAACAGCATGTTCTGAATATCATCCGGATGAATCCGGGGATTACCGCCCCTGAAATCAGCCGTCGAACCCGACTGCAGATCTCTACGGTTTCGTATATCCTCAAGGAGCTGAATCAATGGAACCTGATCCAGAAAAACGGAGTCGGACAATCCACGGTTCAGGGAGGAAAAAAGCCGGTACTATGGGATTTACAGCCTCAATACGGCTATATTCTCGGGTTGGAAATCAAACCCCTGGAAATTCGGCTGGTCCTGATCGATTTTAAAGGCTCGGTGTTATATAAGAAGAGGTTTGTAACCGAATTCACCCAACTGAATCCAGTCACGATCGAAACCATTCATCAGATTATTCAGCAGGTCATTCGGGAAAAGAGTCTGGAAACCCAAAATATTTTAGGCATGGGAATCGGGATTTCCGGGATGATCGATGATGAAGAGGGACGGATCATTTTTTCCGGTGCCTTCGGTATCAAGAATTATCCCTTCAAACATCAGATGCAGGCCCATTACAGCTTTCCGGTCGAAATCGTCAACGACGCCAATGCCGGGGCTCTGTGCATCAAGTGGTACAA
>JAGOEH010000350.1 GCA_017997825.1 Candidatus Delongbacteria bacterium
AAACTTCACCGGATTTACCGTTAAAACCGGCGCCAACTACAATATTTCCAGCGTCTTCAATGTGTACGCCAACGCCGGATACCTCTCCAAAGCCCCGCTTTTCCAGCCGGTGTTCAACAACATCAATAAGGCGACTAAAGACATCAAGAACGAAACCATTCAGGCCTTCGAACTGGGTACCGGTTACAACACCCGCCTGATCTCGGTCAACGCCAATGTCTACTATACCGAATGGAAAGACAAAACTTACCGCCGCAACTATACCCTCAAGGATGAGACGGGTCAGAGCATCGTTTACAACTACCTGCTCAAGGGCATCGATGCCCGTCACATGGGATTCGAACTGGAAGCCACCTCTCGGCCGACCCGGTATCTCAAGTTCGACGCCATGCTCTCTCTGGGCGACTGGGAATGGCAGAACAATGTCTTTACCCGGGTGTATGACGATGAAACCTCCAAGCAGGTCGATTCTGCCTTCATCTACATCAAGGGTCTGAAAGTCGGCGACGCCGCCCAGACCACGGCCGCCTTCACCGCCACCGCTTATCCCTACAAGGGACTCTATATTTCCGGGGTCTACAAATATTTTGCCAAAAACTATGCTTATTTCTCACCGGAAAACCGGACCAAAGCCACCGAGGAAGGCGTCCAGCCATGGAAACTGCCCAATTACGGCCTGATGGATCTGCATGCCGGCTACACCATCCCTTACAGTATTTCCTACCTGGCCAAAATCCAGATCAATTTCCATGTCTTCAATGTGCTGGATGAACAGTATATTTCGGATGCCGACGACGGCAATGGACACGATGCCACTTACGCCACCGTTTACTTCGGCCTGCCGCGGCAATTCAACGCCGGTATTATTCTTTCCTTCTATTGATTCCTTTACCTTCTGCTATATCACGACACCAGCCCTTCCGGTCCAACCGGAAGGGCTTTTTTTATAGAGAATCCCGGTGGATCATCAACGATGGAGTGATCACCTTGGGCAGGCCGACCCTGGCGGAATGAATTGAGTCGATGAAGGATGACCAGCTTTGGGAATGAGAGTGGCGGCAGTATCGGAAGAAGGCCGCGTATCGGATCGCCAAAACCGTAGCGTCCCAAACGGTCGGATTGATCGAACGGATCAGTTCGGAACGCTCTTGAAAAAAGGAATCACATTCCGTCAATGGCACGATCCGATGCGCCTCCATAGAAGCCCGGGCTTTGAGATAGAACTCGAGCAGAGAGGGCAATCGATACTGACGGAGAAAATACCGCTTCGCGTCCGGATCCGGTTCGGCGCTCAATCCCTTGAGAATTTCGCTGTCAAACAACCGATATAACCGATTATATTCCTCCTCCAACTTCAGCATCGAATCGATCAGCACCTCGTTATTGGGCTGGGGAGGAGTCTTGGTCAGCCCGGCGGCAAAGGCCCGCTGCATGACCTGCATCAGGCTGTCATCCATCTCTTTCTTGCTGAATTGGCCATTGTCATAGGGAAAAGCCCATAAGAAAAACCGCGGATCCCCACTGACCTGAAGCGTATCGTTGACCACGGCAAAACGGATATCGCATTGATAATCGGTGATAAGATGAGATCGATGCTGTTTTCCTATCTGCTTTTGAAACTGATAAAACTCGGAATTGAACCGGTTAAAATTCCGGAAACCGGTGATTCCGTCCGGGATCGATTCGTTCGGGCCGGCCGGATAGCAATGTCGCTGCAGCGGCAGCAGGGGTGAACAATCGTACTGGATCAGGATGATCAGCTGGAAAAGGCGAAGTCCCAGCAGGGTATTGAACAGAGCCGGATGATAATTGATGATTCGGGCCTTTTTGTTCTCCAGGATCTTTTCCGGGGTGCGGTCAATCAGATGCCCGGACAGACTGACCCATGAGGTATACGGTCCATCGGCCAACTGGGCCGCAGGTATCAGAATCCAATCGGGTAGATTAACCCTGACCGCCTGGCCGTTGATGGTTAAAAAGCACCGTTCGCCATCCAATCGTTCCGGCTGATAGCTCAGAGCCAGTTCATTGATGCTCGCATCAGGCCGGGCTGTTTTGTCAGCGATCATACCACTAACGTTAGCCATGAAATCCTGGGAACCGAGACTAATCTCGACCGGATGACTCCAGCGGAGCGTTTCGGCCGGCATAACCAGTAACCGATACGATCCCAGCTCATACACACTGTCACTGGGCGCCAAATCGGCCCGGATTCCACCTGCCGGTATCATCCATAGCCATAGTCCCAGATATAACCATTGAATGGATCTCATATTAGCAATCCTTTCCATAAAATCAAGGTTCAATAAAGATTCTCCCGATCATTTATCATCATTCCATCACGATCCATTCGTCATTCCTCATCAGTTCATAATAATTCACTCACTATTCGCTTCTGCCGGATCGATCCATCATGATCAATCAGTCATCATCGTTTGAATGGACTCATCACAATGTTTTATCGATTCGAGATGATAGGATCATTCCCAAGTTGGTCCCGAATGATGGATTCCAGATGGGTCACAGTCTCGGCCGCCGTAACCTGATGACGGTAAACGCTCTGAGCGGTAAAATAGTCGGCCGAACAGTCATCGATCCGGTATCCGCCAGGAAACAGTATAACGTTTCGGCCGTAACTGAGGCGCAGCATCACCTCCGAAAGGG
>JAGOEH010000351.1 GCA_017997825.1 Candidatus Delongbacteria bacterium
TTTTTTTCAAAAAATCTCCGGTTTCCGATCTGCGGCACACCCAGTTTCATATTTTCATGCTGGTGTTCATTTTTTCGCTGGCCGGGGCCACCCTGAGTACTCACCTGGCTTTATGCTGGGTTTTTCTGGAAGCCACCACCCTCAGCAGCGCCTATTTGATCTATTTTGAGAGAACCTCCTCGTCGCTGGAAGCGGCCTGGAAGTATATGTTCATCTGTTCGATCGGGATTGCGCTGGCCTTTGTAGGAATCATTCTGTTATCGATCGGACATGCTTCCGGCCATTCCTTGTTTTTTAAGGATCTGTATCACCAGGCTGCCGAGATGGATATTTTCTGGCTGAAGCTGTCTTTTACCTTTATCCTGATCGGACTGGGAACCAAAATGGGACTGGCCCCGGTGCATGCCTGGCTGCCGGATGCCCATTCGGAATCTCCCTCGCCGGTATCGGCCCTGTTATCAGGAACCTTATTGAACACGGCTTTATTGGGCATCATCCGATTCAATCATCTGCTAAGGATTGCGGGTATCGAGAATTGGGGACGAGTTCTGCTCTATCTGATGGGATTCCTGTCCCTGCTGATCAGCGCCGCCTATATTCTGACCAGCCGCCATTACAAACGGATGCTGGCCTATTCGTCAATCGAAAATATGGGGATCATCGCCATCTGCCTGGCCACCGGACCGACGGCTTTATGGGCCCTGATGCTGCAGATCGTTTCCCATTCGATGGCCAAGGCCTCTCTTTTTCTGACTTCCGGGACACTCTATCTTCATTATAAAAGCAAGGAAATCGAGGGAGTACACGGAATATGCCGGCGTCTGCCGGCTACCGGCTGGATCTGGATCCTTTCCTTTCTGGCATTGGCCGGAATTCCTCCGTCCCCGATTTTTTACAGTGAATTCCAGTTGGTAAAAGCCCTGTTTCAGAATGAACACATCGGAATGGCCATCCTGTTCCTGTTTACTCTGACCGTCATTCTCTACGGAATGGGACGCAACATCCTGGCGATGGCCGGTGGAGGGAGTTCGGCGACCGATCGACCGGAATCCGGGTCATGGACCAGTATTCTTCCCCAGATCATCCTGTTGACGGGGTTATTAATACTGGGATTATTGATGCCGGACCGGATCAATACCATCCTGCAGCAAGCAGCTGATTATCCGGGAGGTCAGCCATGATCTGGGCGATAACCCATAACCAGCGGCCGATCAATCTGAATGAAATTCCATGCCTGCCCTATCCCGAATTGAGAGAAGGGATCATGGAGCAGGTTACCCGCTGTCATCGCCGGCCGATCAATTGGTTGGCGGTCCCGGAAAATGATATTTATCGGTTTTACGCTGTTCTGGCGGATGACGAATCCTCCCGCTTGCAGGTCGCTTCCTGTCTGATGACCAATACGGCGTATTCCGGTTTAACTGCTGATATTCCGGCATTTCATGGATTTGAGCGGGAGATATACGAACAGTATGGAATCAAGCCGATCAATCATCCGTGGTTAAAGCCGTGGCGCTACCCATTCGATCGCAAGAATCGCAATGAGGGACTCACCGCCTATCCCTTTTTCGAGCCGCATGGCGAGGGGATTCATCAGGTCGCGGTCGGGCCGATTCATGCCGGGGTGATCGAACCCGGTCATTTTCGGTTCATGTGCCGGGGCGAGATGGTTCATCATTTGGAGATCCAGTTAGGCTATCAGCATCGGGGAGTAGAGCATCTGATCGATCAGGGGCACCGGAATCAGCGGAACATGATCCATTTAGCGGAGAGTATTTGCGGGGACAGCGTCATCGGGCATGGAACGGCGTATGCCGGAGTATTGGAATCTCTGAGCGGACGAATCCCCGACCGACGGGACATGGCCATGCGCAGCATTGCGCTTGAGCTGGAACGGATTGGGATCCATATCGGAGATCTGAGCGCTATTGCCAATGATATTGCCTACTTGCTGGGCAATGCCGTATTCGGTGCTTTACGCACCCTGGTGATCAATACCAGCCTGGCTTTATGCGGAAGCCGTTTCGGCCGGGGATTGATCCGAATCGGTTACAATGCTCATCAACCCTCGTCCCAATGGCTCGAGCATATCGATCGGATGCTGACCAAGGTCGATCGCGATTTCAGTCTGATGGCCGAGACCATGCTGAGCGCACCCAGTGTGTTATCTCGCTTGGAAAAGACCGGCATTCTGAGCATGGATGATGCCCAGGCCCTAGGAATGACCGGGCCGGCGGCCCGTGCATCCGGACTGGCGGTCGATTGCCGCTGTGATCACCCCTTCGGCTGGTACAAAACCACGCCGATTTATAAAATCAAACTCGCCGGCGGCGATGTTTTCGCCAGAACCTATATCCGCTATATCGAAATCAAACAATCCATCGACTATATCCGCAATCTGCTGATCCAGTTACCGGAACGGAACCGGCCGGTGGAACCGGATCGGCCGACGGCCGGCCTGCCCGCCTTACAACCTTCGATGATGGTGATATCGATGGTGGAAGGATGGCGGGGAGAAATTTGCCACATTGGACTGACCGATCCGTCGGGCTGCCTGAACCATTACAAAATCAAGGAACCATCCTTTCACAATTGGCATGGTCTGGCTTTGGCGGTCCGCGAAAACGGCATATCCGATTTTCCATTGTGTAATAAGAGTTTCAA
>JAGOEH010000352.1 GCA_017997825.1 Candidatus Delongbacteria bacterium
AATCACCACACAGTTCTTCACCGTGTTTAATGAGTTGAGAAATTCCAAATTCAAAAAATAACGGGAGAGGAGCTTGATTACTCATTGATTTCACTTTCTTCCCGCAGAATGCCCAACAGCTTCAGCAGTGAAACCTTGGTTTCGGCGGTGGTCTCTCCCATCAGACTGGCAATCTCCTGAGAAACCCGCATCTGTTTGTGAATCACATCCTCGGTTTTCTCGATCGCCTCTTTCTTGATCTTGAGCAAACGCTCCGAATTCCGGATACGCTGCGTAATATCCACAAAAATCCCTACCAGCATATCTTCATCTTCCAGCTGGAAGGATATCACTTCAATGGTTTTGCCGATTCCGGCATGGGTAAATACAAACGAGGTGGGCTCCAGCGACCGGGCGACATTCAGAAAACAATTGGAACCGATTACCTCTTCGATCCGTTTGCCGATCGGATTGATCTCGGTCGGCAAGTTGTAGATACGGCGGAAGGCATGATTGAACTGGACGATCCGGTACTCCTCGCCCATCAGGATCACGCCGTTGGGATCCTGCTCGATGATCTTGTTGGCACGGGATTCGGCTTTTTTCCGCATATACGGCAGGCACATTTCCAATTCGGCCATCCCCTGAAAAACGGCCCGGGCTTTCTCCCGGCAGGTATAGTAGCCGCAGGCGCCGCAATCCAGCTCATCCTGCCGGGTATACTTGCCGATCTTGGCCATCAAAATCTTCAGATCATCCTCGGAGGGTTCCGGAGCAGGAAATCGCCGATCCCTAAATTCCCGGCTCAGATCGAAGGATTCCCGGCTATAATCGAACAGGAGCGGCAGGGTATCGCGGCTGCGGGCATACTCAAATATCAGGTCGCGCCGGGTGATCACCGGCAGAGAGGAATCCAGCAGCGGTCCATTGATGCAGCCTTCGTTACAGATCATCATTTCCACCAGTCGAAGATTTCCGGGATGATCCGGCATCTCGGCAAAAAACTCGCGGCACTCTTCAAACCCGGTAATAGTCTTCAGATTCGAAGAGATTTCGCCCGAGAATCCAGCGCTTTTTAGAAACCCACCCTCCACCGGATAGAGTCGGGAATCCATCCCGGCTTCCGAGGGAGCCCATTCGGCTTCCGCCATGGCCTGCAAATCCAGCTGGCGATCCATCATCCAGCGTTTCAGCTCGGCAAACGACAGGGCGGCATCCACCCCATCGGCAAACCCGCCGTTAAAGGCCTCATCGATCTTGGCAATACACGGACCGACAAAAACCACGGCCACATTTTCCTGATAGTTCCGCTGCCAGGCCGATTTCAGCATTCGCCCGTGCGCCGTCATCGGCGATACCACCGGCGCCAAATAATGCTTATACTGGGGATAATATTTCTCCACCAAGTTAACCAAGGAGGGACAATCCGTGCTGATCAGGAAGGAATGCGTTTCCAGCAGCTTTTTATATTCAGACGCCACATAAAATGCGGCGACCGATGTCTCCTCGACCTCATCAAACCCGAGCGTCTTCAAAGCCGTCACCAGCTTACGGGGCGGCACATCGGGAAACGATGCTACAAACGACGGCGCCAAACTCACAACCACCTTGCGTTTGGAATTGATCAGCTCCTTGACCTTATCCAGACCGGAGTAAACCTCTTTGGCGGATTGAGGGCAGATCAACACACACCGCCCATCCAGAATACAGCGCTCCGGAATGACCTGGGCATGGCCGTCTTTGATCTGGATCGCCTTGACTTCACAGCGGCGTACACATTTATAACAATCCTTACAATGCGACAGCTTGGTCTTGATGATCTCCATCACACACCGCCCGCCCGGTTCAAAAATCGAACCGCAAACAATTCCTTCAATTCATCCAGGCTTTTAATCGATATCAATTCCTCATCCACCTTGATGTTGACTCCCTCTGAACAGTGTCCCATGCAGAAACTGCCTTTCAATTCAACATCATTGTAAAGGTTGTTCTCATCGATGGCATTCTTCAAGAAACCAATAAAATCATGGGCTCCCTTCAGATGGCAGGAACTCCCGACGCAAACCGTGATGGTGGTCATACGCTCCCCTTTTAAATTAGTTTTGCGGTCATCCTAAAATACTAATTTCCAACAGGTTTGTCAAGGCTAAAAGCACTGATTTTACAGTTCATCGGATTACATAAACCTGATTCCGAATATGATAATTTTATTTGACTTTAATTCAATTTTAAAAGTAAATGATAGCGTTTCCTGTTTCTTTTTTTTCAATGGTTTACCGATCCCCGTGCCACAAATCTTGACTTTCCTGATTGAACACATTGGTTGCAAAAAAAATTAGGCCTTGACCTATCGAATATATTCAAATAAGCGTAGATGGTTATTTGCTTAAGTCCCACCTCACAACCGTCAAATCAAAATGATCCGGTCGATCCGGTCAATGGACCACCTGCATGGTTCGGGACAGGGTGCCCGATTCGGTCTTGAGCCGATAGACATAGATCCCCGGGGCCAGTCCGGCCCCCTTCAAACTGATCCGGTGGATTCCGGCGGCTTGATATCCCTGAACCAGGGTCTGGATCCGGGTCCCCAGGATTGTAAAGAGTGACAGATTGACCGGCCCCGATTCTACCAGCCGATATCCGATCAGGCTGGTTGAGGTCAAG
>JAGOEH010000353.1 GCA_017997825.1 Candidatus Delongbacteria bacterium
CGCCAGATCGGGCAGAAAACCTTCGACTCCGAATCCCATGGTCTCAGCGGACCTCATACGATCGGGCTGGATTCCAAGGCTCTGATTCCCGGGCAATCCAATAAGTTCATTCTCCGCAACAGTGATGAGGTGAGTTACTGCCAAGGCGGATCACCTTCCAATCCGTTTAATTATGTGTATCTTCAGCATGATGCCTCCCATTATGCTTACCTGCAGCTTCAGATCGGACAGCCGGCCGGTTACCAGGCGGCTCCCAATCCTTTACCGATCGATGAACCCTATAATTCGGGAGTTTTTACTATCACGGCTTCCGGTGCGATGACCGGATCGATTACCTCCATTACCTCTTCCACCCCCTGGATTCAATCCGTCAATCCGACCAGCGGAATGCTTTCTCCGAATCAGTCTATCCCAATCACCGTCACGACCGATCCCCTGCGTAAGAACTATTCGCCGGGCACCTATCAAGGGAGCGTGTCGATCGTGTCGCCTATCGGAAATACGGATGTGGCCGTTAACTGGCAGGTAGGGAATCATCCCGAACTGAGTTCGCCGGTCGACCAGGTGGTTCTGTCCGATCCGCATCGTCTGGGTGAGGTATTTACCTTGACCAACACTGGAAATGTGCCGTTAATTTTGCAGAGTATCCAGAGTACCCGGAATTGGCTGACCATTCTGCAGGGCCCTAATCCCGGTTCAGGCTTGCCGGCCGATCAGAGTCTGGGATGTCAAGTACAGGCTTTGACCGAGGGATTGGGAGCCGGAACTCATAATGCGGCGATTTCTATCGGTTATGATCAGAGTGTCTTGTTGACGGCGGCTCGCAATAATTCGCCGGCGGCCGCGGCCCGGAGCTACAACTTTACCATGCCGGTCACCCTGGCTATTCCTGCTCGGTATGATATCCAGGCTGATCCGGCCGATCTGACGCTTTCCGATGCACAGCCGATGGTGTCGGTGGTTCTGATCAATAACGGCAATACGGCTCTGACCTGGGAATCGGCGATCGAAACGGGACTGACGCTGGATCAGTCTTCCGGCAGCCTTGCCATGGGGGAACGGGATACCCTTGAGGCGGGATTTAATACCCTGGAGGTGGCGGCCGGTGCCCATATCAAACGCATGGTATTCAGAGCCCGAGCGGATGGCTTTGTGAGGGATTCGGCCGTGGTGACCGTTAATCTGACGGTGGCTCCATCGGTGCGGGTTATGTCACCCAATGGCGGCGAAAGCTGGATTGCCGGCGAGGCTTATCCGATCCTATATCAATCCAATACCCCGGATCTGGTATTCCGGTATTCGACGGATAACGGAAACGTTTGGGAGGCGGCTCAAAGCCCTGCCGTCAAAGGGATTAAGGCGATGACGCTCGACACCTTCACCTGGCTGACTCCGGCCGGAATCACCAGCAGTCAGTGCCTGGTTAAAATTGCGATGCTGCCGGACAGCCTGGCTGTTTTTGACATGTCTGACACGTCTTTCGTTCTGGCGGAACCCAAATCGTTGAGCCTGGTGGAACCCAACGGCGGAGAGTGGATCTTCCGCAACCGAACAGTCCCGGTACGCTGGAATTATTCCGGTCTGATCGATTCACTTTTAATAACCCTTCACCAGGGCACTTCGCGTTTAATGGCGGATACTTTGGCCCGGGTCAAGGCCTCCGACACGGTCTGTCATTGTCTGATGCCCGATCAGGTTTATGATACGGCCTGGCTGAAAATCAGCCGGATCGGCCTGGAAGCTGATATATTCGATTTCAGTGATTCCTTCTTTATCCTCGGGGATACGCTGGGCTATACATTCATCGAACCCCAGGATACAACCTGTTATATGGCGGGGAATTTAGCCGTAGTCGGGTGGACGGTTCAAGGACCCCCATCCGGGGTTTCACTGGAGGTATCGTATGACCGGGGAACCCTATTTACCCATTTGACCGATCTGCCCCACGGCACCCGTTATTATAACTGGACGCCTCCCCTGATGGTCCGGGATTCGGTCCTGCTGCGGCTTACCTCGCTGGAATACCCGGAAACCAGTATCCTGTCACCCCCCTTTTCACTGATCTATCCGGTTCGATTTGTCCAACATCCGATGGTGACGAGTCTGACTGATCAGGCCTGCCGCGTCGAGTGGCAGACCGATTGGCCGGTCAATGCGGTTCTGAAATTATGGAGCGGCGATAATCCGGCTTCGGCGGTGGTTTACCCCGCCGGTCAGGCTGTCAGATTTCATGAGGCAACGCTGAGCGGGCTGATTCCGGCCGAAATCTATCATTACCGGATTATGTTCGGTCTCGACAGCGTCATGATCGATAGCTCCGGGGTATTTGATTTCACCACCCTGAGCACTGCCCCGGCCGATACTCTGAGAATCTCAGGAAAACCCCAGGTTCTGTATGTTGGCCGGCATAAGATCCTCGTCCGATTTATGACCCGGGGACGGATGAATGGGGCCGTTCAATTTACCTCGAGCGACGGAGCCCATGTTCTCGATATGATGAATGATTCGCCGAAAACGATCCATGAATTGATGGTTGATAATCTTTATGAGGATCAACTCTATTATTGTCGTCTTGGGTATTGGGATTCGGCAACTCAGAAACATCATTGGGAACCGGAGACCTATCCGGTGCATACC
>JAGOEH010000354.1 GCA_017997825.1 Candidatus Delongbacteria bacterium
GGATCTACTATATATCCGGTACGGGAGATTATCCGGCCGTCGGCCCGGTTTACCGGATCATGAATAACGGTACCGACCGTCAGCCATTCCTGCCGAATGTCAGAACCTCAACGCTATTATCCGACAGTTCGTCGCTATATTTTATCCCCGATACGCCCGAACGGAATCTCTATCGGATCAGTCTGATATCACCGGATTCAGCCGCAATAGTGTGCGATTCCAGCATGGCTTTCATCAATCTCCGGAATCAAGACCTGTATTTTTCAAGCTATCATTCCGGTTTCATATATCGACTAAATTTAAGCGATCGGCAAATAACCCCCATCCTGGAGCAAAACTGCTGGAATTTTTATCTGGCCGGGCACTGGCTCTATTATCGTCTGGACATGATGAATTCGGATGATTCGAAGCTCCATCGGATTCCGCTTCCCTGATTCTGTTTCATTCCCCTGACACCATTACCTAATTTGAAAATTATTCTGCTGTAATATATCGTAACTCGGGCGGTTCTGTTGGTTAGCCGATCTGATGATTTTCTATTGACAATCCATTTTTTTTGATTAGATTATCAATAGTAAACGATGTGAAGGATTGAATCCCCCACACTCGGACCAAAACTTTATTACGATATAGAGTCTGAATGCTTAAAATTGTTTTAATATGGTCGATCCTGATTACATTTCAATTATCAACCATCGCCCGTCCCGGCCGATCTCCATCGGACAAATCATCGGTTCAGCATTTGATCACTCGTGTGTTGAGTGAAGCTGAACTAAATTGTCAACTCCATCCGGACTCCATTATCCACGATATCCGGAATGCGCTGGATTCAGCCAATCACTACCAGTTGAAACCGGAGATCAACCTTTTATTGGAGCAGTTAGGCAATTGTTATTTTTATTCAGCCCATTATTCACTGGCTCTGCATCATTACAATCAGCTATTGGAAAACCAACGGGATGATCGGGATGATCTTGGGCGATGCCGGACCTATAACCGAATCGCACGGACCTATGGGTATTCCGGAGATAATGAAAAGGCAATGCAGTCCTATTATGATGCGATTAAGCTGGCCGAACGGATTCCTGACCGCCGTGAATATGCCACCGCCATCAATGGATTGGGAATCAGCTATTATATTCTGGGCGACCTCAATCGGGCCCGCGAACTCTGTACCCAGGCATTAACCATTTTTTCAGAGTTGGCGGATGATTACGGCAAAGCCAACGCCATGGAACACCTTGGCATCATCGCCTATCGTATCAATGATTATGATCAAGCCCTGAATAACTATCAGACCGCTCTGGATATCAAAACAAATCATTATCCCCATTATCTGCTTGAAATCGGCGAGCTGATGGACGAACTGACCGCTGTTTATATCAAACAAAAACAGTTCACTAAGGCTCTCAAACTCCTCAACCGACTGCTGAATTATCGTCAACGGACTCACAGTACCAACCGGGAAGCCAACCTATACTTCCGCATCGCCAATCTTCACATCGAAATGGAACAAATCGATCAGGCTATGCCCTATTTAAACCAGGCCTATCAGATGTATCGACAGAACGGCAACCTGAGAGCTCTTTACAATGTGTCCCTTAAGTTATACCAGATCTATAAAAATCATTATCATGATCCCCAGCAAACCATTCGATATCTGGAAGAATACTCCAATCTGAAAGACTCGATCACCAATACGGAAAACCGAAGCCGCGTCTCGGATATGGCCATCAAGCATGAAACGGAGAAAAGTCGAATCCAGATCGAAAAACAGCGGTATTTCAATCGATTTCTGATTCTGACGATTCTGCTTGTCAGCCTGTCCCTGATCATCCTGGGTTATCAATTCAGAAAAAATAAAAATCTGAACCGAGAACTGACTCACAAGAATTTGCAGATCATGGAGCAAAAAAATCTGCTGCAGGAGACCAATCAACACCTGCTTCTTCAACAGCAGGAGATTTCCAAACAGGCCAAGAACATGGAATACATGAACCAGAAACTAAACCGTCTCAACGAAAAGCTGATCATCAAATACAACGAAATCTACCAGGAAGCCATTATGGATAAACTCACCCGGATATATAATCGAGCCTATGTCATGGATGTGCTGGGTCGGGAAGCGGCCAAGAGTCAGCGTTATCAATCCAATCTGTGTTGTTTACTGTATGATATTGACCATTTTAAACTGGTCAATGATCACTATGGCCATCTGATCGGCGATGAGGTATTGAAACAAAGCACTCAAAGGGTTAAAGATCACATCCGGAACGGGGATGTATTCGGTCGATGGGGCGGAGAAGAATTTATCATCGTGTTGCCGAATCTGGATCTGAACGAGGCCTTTCAGGTTGGAGAAAAGGTTCGGCAATCGATCGAAGTATTGCAGTATGATCTGGATGAAACCCAATTGAGCATCACCATCAGTATTGGGATTGCTTCAATTCTATCGACATCCTCTTACGATCCCCAACGACTGGTCCATCATGCCGATCAGGCACTATATCAGGCCAAAAATTCCGGCCGGAATCAGACCCGGATCTTTCAATCGGTCTGATGGATTATCCTCCTGCAAGCCGGTTTATGGATTCAATCGTCCATCTATGATTTTGAAGCCAGTTGAAT
>JAGOEH010000355.1 GCA_017997825.1 Candidatus Delongbacteria bacterium
TTTGTTCTTCTTATCGTAGTTCCAAACCTGAAACTCATTGGCATAAACATCCAATTCCTTACTCTCCACCCGGTACAGATTGGGAGCCATAAAATACATGGTCCCTTCCGATGAATTGGTCTTATCAACCACCTTGTAGCTGGTGCTTTCCTTATAGGTGATCTTCAAGCTGTTCAGCTTGGTAAATTTGCTGTGAAGCAGCATAAAATCGCGCATACCGTCGGCCTCAATGACGAGTGTGCTTCCTACGACGATCAGGAAAATGAAAAATTTAAGCATTGGGTCTCCTTTTAGACTGGGTGAGTTAATAGCTCCATTATCCGTTGTTCAAGCAGATCCGTATCAACCGGTTTGAAAAGCGGCATGGGACAACCCTCAACGCAACTTCGTACGGCGATATGATCCGGATCATAGCCGAAAGCCGTCATCAACACGACCGGAGTCTGGACGCCATGGTCCCGCAACTCTTTGAACAGTTGATAACCATCCATTTCCGGCATTTTAATATCGGATATGATCAGGTGATATGAATTATGAAGCGCTTTTTCCAGAGCGATTCGACCATTTTCGGCCGTATCGGTTCCGGCTCCTTTTTTTTCCAGGAAAAACTGCATATTATTTCGGATCTCTTCCTCGTCATCCACAATCAAAATCGTAATCGAAACCAGGCTGGATGCCGCGGCTGAGGATTTCAGATTCAGCATCTTGAGATCGTGGGTATAAGCGGTTTCCTGAACCGGTGTATCCATCGAAATCTTTTTCAGACGTTCAGATATATCCTTGATGCGGTATATCTGTTTCCAGATGGTTCGGGCCCGCTGTAATTGCAGGTTGATCTGGGGATCGTCACGGCTCATAATCGCCAGATCATCGAATAGAAAACGAGTATTATCCATGATGATCTGAAGAGGATTGTTGACTTCATGGGCCACGGTAACTGCCATCGTACTGAGTGTGTCCAGGCGTTCATTCTTTAACCTGATCTCTTCGAGTTTGAGATGTTCGGTGATATCTTTGGCTGTAATCTCGATGCCGATCGGATTCTGTTGGATATCATACAGCATAATGATTGAAAGATCGACCGGAATCAGGCGGCCATCGCCGGCTTTCAGCTTGTCACTATAGTCGATCAATCTGCCGTTGGGTGAAGCCTCCAGGCGGTTTTTTAATTGGTGCATACGGTCTTCATCCGGCAGCAGAATCGATAAGGGTCGGGTGTGGAGATCTTCCGGCTGATAGCCCAATACCTGGGAAGCGGTTTTATTGACCAGTTTGATTCGATACTCCAGATCGGTGGTGATAATAATATCGTTACTGCTCTCGATCACATTGGATAGATACTGTTGGGTATCCTGCAATTCCTGGTAAAGATTGATCCGCAGAAGGGAATTGGCGATTTTGTTGGCAAAAAGTTCGAGCACGGATAATGATTGAGGAGTAGGACGCTGGCCGTTGTAAGGATCATCCAGGGACAGCGTGCCGATGATTTTACCTTCCACGCTCAACGGAATGAAGAGGATGTCATCCGGATGCCAATCACTGAAATCATCGGGATGTTTTCGGCTTTGTATCGTTTTATGCCGGATCGGTTCCATAATCGGGTGGAGATGGGGAATGAAGTAGGAATTCGAGATCTTGAATTCGGGCGCCATCAGGTTCTGCCGCTCGCTTTTGCTTAGATACCCGGTCTGGGATAATCGGTTCATCTCATCCGACTGGACCCCGGCATACCCGATATAGCGGGGACGCCATTCGTCGTCGAACAGAGTGATAACAGCCCGTCCATAGGTTTTAGCATCCAGGATCGATTGGCACACCGCATTCAGAATCTCCTGGACACTCATCATCCGGGTGATAAGAGAATCCACCTTGAGGAGTTGGTTCAAGGCCAGATTCTGATGGCTTAATTCCTTCAGACTCTCTGTCAGTTGTTTTTCGAGGTGCTTTTTTTCCGATATATCCCGGGCAATCCCCTCAATGATCATCTGCTCCTTCTCATTGCGTGTGACCCGGGTCCGCAACTCCAATGTACACGGACTGCCGTCCGTCCGGATGATATCTATCTCTCCCTGGTAGGATCTTTCCTGGAAACGAATGGGGGTGGGGTTATGTTTCCAAAAATCCGGACAGATAAAGTCTGTAATCCGTTTTCCCTCCAACTCCTCCGGCCGATACCCCAGGATTTCCTGAACCGCCGGATTGGTTGACACAATCCGATAATCCATATCCATGGTGAAAATAATATCCAATGCATTATCGACCAGTGTCCGGTATTTTTCCTCGGATTGCCGGACCCGCTCGTAAAGTAGGGCGTGCTTCAACACCAACTGCCCAATGTTGATGATACTGGTTAAACGGCTAAGGCTTTCCGCGGGGATCGGAGTCCGGGTGAAAACCGTGTTTCCGTAAATGATCGCCTGGATCCGCCCCTTGCTCTCCCCGATCGGGATCAGGATAAATTCGTCGGTGTGAAAGGTGTCAACCAACAGACGATTGTAAGGGGTATCCTTCAGATTGTGATGAATCATGACCGGTTGATTCTGCTGCTCCTGTATCAGCCGGCGGAAGATATGATCCTCATCCAGCGGGAACACCAACGACTGAATCTGCCG
>JAGOEH010000356.1 GCA_017997825.1 Candidatus Delongbacteria bacterium
AGCCCAAGGAATCGAAAGCCATTGCCGAAGTGGTTCGGACCCAGGTCTATCCCCGCTTGTCGATCAACCAGCAGATCAGCTCTCTCGGACGGATCGATCAAAAAATCATTACCAAAATGATTTAGAATCCGAAGGACCCAAAAGCCCAGGACGAGATGATCCAGGCGATTAATAAGAGAATAGAAAAGCATATTGAGCTTTCCAAAACCGATACTTCGGTCATGGTTTTCACGATCAATCAGGTATATGGGACGCTGGTGGAAGGGTTATACCAGGTTTTTTCGCTGGCAGTTAACGAAAAGAGCGGCCCCGAAATTACCAAACTGTTTAACCAACAAGCCGACAATATCTCTCGTTTTATGGATCTGATGAATACACTGGTTGAAAATGAACTGGCAAAACTAGCCGATGGGCAACAGAGGATCAGTATGATCGCTCCGATTCGTGACATAATCATGAAAAACAAAGGGAAACTGAGCCAGGATGACATGAAGAGTATTCTGGCTGATGTGACTGAAATTCGGAACAGCTATCTCAACCTGTGTAAAGAAAAATAAGGTTATTCGACCTTTCTTTTGAATCGGATCGGGATCGATCGGCTGAACTGTCCGCCGATCGGTCCATTTCTTTGACCGATTTGAGCGTCGGTTATTGGGCTGTTTTTCTTCATTTATTTTCGGCAGGAATAATGTATCCTGCGTGGACAACGTGTCCCGCCACAGATGTTTTATTGAGATTTTGGTATCTCGCTCTGCAAGGTGGCTGATCATGAAACCATGTTATATTTATCCGACTCCATCCGTACCGGGGTGTTAAAGGGAAACTATCATCCCTGGCAAGATTTTAGGGTGGATCAAGGTATGGCGACAAGTTCGCCATTGGATTTGGGAACCGGATTGAATCATGAATGAAACGATGTTGAATGCGATTTTAAATTTGTTTTCATTGCAGGCTGCGTTGATGGAGCCGGCGATGAGGGGGCGTGCCAGAGAGATTCTGGAACACTATCTGATCGGATATCTTCGGATTGTACGGCCGGATATTTATCTGCAGATTTTTGATGCCGCGCTCGAGCTTCAGCAGGAGACCGGCCGAGATCAGTTATTGGAGCGATCACGGGAGATATCATCAAAGCTGAAATCGATTCTTCCCCGCTTTGAACAGTATGGTTTTCTATTGAGATGTCTTGACCTGGCGGTAGCGGTCGGAGCGTCGGAGCAGGCCATGCAGCCGGTGGAAACGGTGGCGGCCGAGCTGGGGATTGACTCGGCGGTTTTCCATGATTTGGCGGTATTCAGTCATAATGTAGTTGATCATGGACGACTTTCGGAACGATTTGTACTGGCCGGACAGATCAATGAGATTACGGAATGCCGCTGTGTAGTGCTGTCTCGCCCCGAGTTTCGCGGCCGCTTATGCGGCCTGATGATTGCCGAGGTCGGCGCCCTTTTCATAGTGACTGATCAACCCGATCTGAGCCTGGATTCCATCCCGCTGGAACCCTTCAAGCGGGTGTTGCTCCAACCGGGGAGTATTATCCGGGATGGACTGGGGAATCGGATCTATCAGGCCGAGCTGGAAGCCCTATTTTTGAAAAAACAAGACTATCCGGTGATACAATTTCGGGGAGAATGCTTGGAATTTAGCTATCCGGGATCGGACAACGGATTGCATAATTTCTCGTTTAGCGAATCGAGCGGTCGGATGGTGGGCATCATGGGCGCCAGCGGTTCAGGAAAATCGACTCTTCTGTCCATCCTGACCGGGCAGCTCAAACCTGATTCGGGACGAATCCTGATTAACGGGCTGGATGTGTATCAGGATTCAAACCGACTGCAGGGTGTGATCGGATTGGTGCCTCAGGACGACCTGTTATTCGAGGAATTGACGGTATTCGATAACCTGATGACCGCTGCCGGTCTCTGTCTGGCCAATCTGAGCCGGGAGGAGCGAGTCCGGCAGGTGGAATCCATCCTGGATGAACTGCATCAGCCTGAGATACGGGATCTGAAAGTGGGATCCCCGCTGGAGAAGACCATCAGCGGGGGGCAGCGGAAACGCCTCAATATCGCTTTGGAACTGATCCGGGAACCCTCCATTCTGTTTGTGGATGAACCGACTTCGGGACTTTCCTCGGCCGATTCCGAAAATGTGATGTCCCTGCTAAAAGCCCAGGCCGCCAAAGGTAAGCTGGTGCTGGTGGTGATCCATCAGCCCTCATCCCGTATTTACAAGATGTTCGACAGCCTGTGGATCATGGACCAGGGAGGTCGTCCGATCTGGGCCGGCAATCCCCTGGATGCCATTGTCCATTTTCGGACCGAGGTCCACCAGGCCGCTATGGACGAGTATGCCTGTCCCCATTGCGGGAATGTCAATCCGGAACAGCTGTTTGAAATTATCGAGGCCCGTGAAATTGATGAGAATGGACACTATACCGGAGCCCGACGGGTTTCGGCCGAAACCTGGCATCAGCGTTACCTGCAGATGGGCATGAATATGGAATCACGATCGGATGAAACGATGGCGCCGATCGGTGATTCCGGTATCGGCGATACGGGTATCAAAGCCGATTCCGAGGATTTTGGTGTTTCTCTG
>JAGOEH010000357.1 GCA_017997825.1 Candidatus Delongbacteria bacterium
ACAATACACAAAATTAAGCTGATTGGACAGTGATCAGCCTTGGCAGTAACTCTCCTCATCACTATTGCGGAGAATGATCTTATTGGATTGCCCGGGAATCAGAGCCTTGGGATCCAGCCCGATCGTATGAGGTCCGCTGAGACCATGGGATTCGGAGTCGAAGGTTTTCTGCCCGATCTGGCGGCTGCTTCGATTGAAATCGTTCGGATCGACTCCGGCAGTCATGGTCGCCACGGAAAACACGTTAAGGCTGGTATTCCCGCTGACCGACATCGTCCAGAAATTCATGGCGGCAGACGTGATGGTACAGCCTGGGGCAAGAGAAGGAATCGGAAATTCTGCAATCCCCCGCTGAATGGAGTGTTGTCCCGGCTGGACCTGATAGTAGCCCCCGCCCAATTGATCCGTAAGCCATTGGCCCGGTGAGGTGCAGGGGGGATCGGACGGATTATCCGATGAGGTTCGAGTTCCCGAATGATCGGGTAGCAACGAAGCGGTTACCACATCAGACCGGTGGATTGATACAGTACCTTTTAGATCGGATCGTCCCCCGGATTCCACCAGCCGGGTTCCGTCCGGCGCAAGTAAAACCCGGATACCAACCGGAACATGCCGCAGTACCTCGGGATAATCCTCCCGATTGAGGACCAGCACCGTATCGCCCGGCATGGCGACCTCCAGCAGATCCGTCAATCGATAAAAATCAGCCTCCCGCCCGCGGGAATCATAACTCAACGGCTCAGCCTCCGTCGGCATGGCCATCAGCATAATCATCAGTGTCACTATCCATAATCGACCCAATCCGATCCTCATTCCACGCTCCTTATTCGTCTTTCCATCGATCCGAAATGCTAAGCGATACTCATGAATCCTGTCACGGCAAAATCAATCACGACTCATATCCAATACGATCCTTCAAAAATAAAATGGCACAAGAAATAAATTATCTACAATATAGTATCCAGCCTAAAAATTGTCAATAATTTTTTATTTGAAATGTGAATGATCGGAACCGCCATCGCCATCACCACAGAATACCCCGTAGAAACCGAATCCGAGAGGTTTTATAATGACAAATCCTAAGGCGCTCATTTCCGCAATTGGAATGCCGGCGGTGAACCGCCCGGGCTTGCGGTAGAATATGGACCTGCCATCCGGAACGATGCAGCCTCAGTCCGAGTTCCACATCTTCAAAATACATAAAAAAACGGTCACTCAGAAGTCGATTTCCCTTTATGGCCAAACGATTGATCATCAATGCGGCTCCGGACACCCAACCCACATTACGGGGAGATTTCACCCGCCAGGAGTGCATATCCTGTCTCAAACACCACCATTTCAGGCGCCGCATGAACAGATACCCGAATCCGGGGAGAGCACCGTACTGAAAGCGCTGATACTCGCCCTGTTCATCCATCAAGCTCATGCCGCAAGCCCCGCATCGAGGATGATGCTTCATATACTCCCATTGCCGCTTAATCGATCCCGGACAGGGAAAACAATCGCTGTTCAGCAATAAAACATAGGCGCCTGAGGCATACCGATATCCCTCATTGCAGGCCCGGGCAAATCCCAGATTGCAGGGACTGACCAGTAGCTTGACAGCCGGATGGTTCAACGGGCCGAACCGATCCCTCACCTGATCGGATCCATTCTCGATCACAATCAACTCGCCGTCCATCTCCCGGAGTTCATCCAGCAGAAACGGTACCAATTCCATAAGCTGATCCCGGGTATGATAATTGACGACAATAATGCTCAGATCCTTCATTTTGTCCCCTCAGAGTGGAGACGGCGGTACAATTCGATCAGTTTGAACGATTCTCCGGCCCAGGTAAAATAGCGGGCAGCCTCCATTGCCTGATGCTTCATCTGTTCCATCAATTCCGGCTGATTCAGCATTCCGTCGATGGTTTCGGCGATTAGTTTCGGCGATATATCCCGGCAGATCCGGCCGCAGGGATAGCGCTCCAACAAAGCTTGTACCGGGGGATAGGGACCGCTGATCACCGGCAATCCGGCATGAAGATAATCGAAGAATTTATTGGGAAGGCAATAGCAGGAATACCCGCTCAAATTAAAAATCATCAGTCCGAGGGTTGCCTGGCGGGTGTAATGGATCAGGGTTTCAGGGGGAACGGGAGGCATAAAGTAAACCCGGCTCCCCTTCCCTCGCCGATCTCCCCGGGCCGTTAGCGAGCAATAGCGGCGGAACGGCGCGAATTCCGGCCGTTGTGTGATGTTGCCGATCAGCAGCAGGGCAACCGGGCGGCTCAGCAGGGACAAAGCATCGACCAGATTCCGCAATGCCGTGACGTCGCCGCGGCGTACAGAAAAGTTTCCCTGGAAAATCAGGATCGGCCGATCATCAGTGATATTCAGGCGCCGGCGTAGTCCCGGTTCCGGCGGAACCGATTCCGGACAGGATTCCGGGCAATTCATCACTACCGTTGGTCGGGGGATCCTGAAATAGTCGCGATGGAGATCCGCCAAATGATCATTGACGACAATCACGGACTGGACGGATCGCCGAACAATCCTCCGTCCAAGCCATTCCATCCC
>JAGOEH010000095.1 GCA_017997825.1 Candidatus Delongbacteria bacterium
ATCTGGTTTCCGATTCAGAAGAAGCTTTATCAATCCAATTGCCGGAATTACCAAAAGCTTGATTTTTGCAAAACCTATCCGGCTTGGAACCATTTTCTGAATGGATTGTTTAAATCCATGGAACGATGATATAATAAGCTATGAGAATGATTATGCCAAAATTTGATAAGATTTTGATAACGGGGGCGAATGGAGTTTTAGGTCGTGAGTTTAGAAGGCTTTTTACCGGTTTGCTTGATGATAAACAGGTTCTTTTCACTGATCGAGATAAAAGTAATGGCACAATCCAGCTTGATATTTCAAATCCAAATGAAGTAATTCATCTGGTTGGAGATTATCGGCCTGATTGTATCATAAATCTGGCAGCCATGACGGATGTGGATCGTTGTGAACTGGAACCCGAGTTGGCAATGCGGATTAATGTGGACGGTGTTCGGCATCTGGCGGCCGTCAGTTGCGATTATGGAATCCGTCTGGTTCATATTAGCTCAGGACAGGTCTTTAATGGGCAAAAAAAAACACCTTATCTGGAAAATGATGTTCCCGATCCTGTCAATATCTATGGGAAAACCAAGTGTAATAGTGAGAAAATAGTCAGAGAAGAAGTCTCTCAGGGTTATATTATCAGAACGTCATGGTTGATTGGCGGAGACCGGAATGAGGATAAATTTGTAGCCAAGCTGATCAGAAGAATGTTGGTTGAGCCGGAAATAAGCGTAGTGAATGACAAAGATGGAAGTCCGACATTTGCTGCTGATTTGGCTCCAGCCATCTGGCAAGTAATTAGGCACTGGCCTCCCGGAACTTACCACTTGGTCAACCGTGGGGCCGCCACGCGTTATCAAATGGCCATTGCCATTCGGTGTGCACTCGGACTGACAACCCGGATTAGACCGGGTTCATCCGATACTATCCATTTACCGGCTGAGAGACCCGATCATGAAATCTTATCCTCTCTCTATCAAGGATCTCCGGGATTTCCTGAATTGCCGGATTGGGAAGAATCGTTAAATCATTATCTTGGAATATGGAGAAATCAAGCATGAAAACCAGCATTCCGGTTATTATCTTATGCGGTGGACAGGGAACCCGTATTGCCGACATCGCTCAACAGATTCCCAAGCCAATGCTTCCAATCGGAGATCGCCCAATTCTATGGCATATTATGAAAATCTATGCGTCGCATGGCTATAAAGATTTTTATCTTACACTTGGCCATCTCGGTTGGGAAATTAAGAATTATTTCCTGAATTATAAACTGAAAATGTCTGATTTTACCCTCAACTATAACCCTCTGGGACCTGATATCACTATTCTTAAGGATAAGGATTCCATTGACTGGACCATTACGTTCGTTGAAACGGGTGAAACGACTCAGACCGGTAAGAGAATTGCTTTATGTAAGGATTATATCCATTCCGATCATTTTATGGTCACTTATGGGGATGGCGTCGGGAATATCGATATCAAACAGTTGGTTGAGTTTCATTTACAGAACGGAAAGATGTCCACGGTGACCTGTGTCCGTCCCCGCAGCCGATTTGGGGATATTGAAACGGATCAAACCGGACTGGTGACTGCATTTAATGAGAAACCAGATGCCGGTGGAGGGAATATCAACGGTGGATTCTTTGTCTTCAAGCAGGAATTCTTTTCAATTCTGGATAAATTTGATAATGTTATGCTGGAAAAAGAGCCGATGGATGATCTGGTTGAAAAGAATCAGCTCATCGCCTATGCTCACCATGGATTCTGGGAGCCGATGGATACCAGTCGAGAGTTTCGGGATTTGAATCAGTTATGGCAGGAAGGAAAAGCTCCATGGAAAATATGGTGAATCGGCCTTTTTTTCATGATATCTACCGTAATAAACGGGTGCTGATAACTGGCCATACCGGGTTCAAGGGCTCCTGGCTGATCGCATGGCTGGAACGGATAGGAGCGCAGGTCGCCGGTTTCTCAAATGGTATTCCCACTCAACCCAGTCATTTTGAGCTTCTGAAACGGCCTGTCAAGAGTTACTGGGGTAATATCGTTGACTATGAGTCGATCTGTCAGGCTATCCATGAATTCCAACCCGAGATTGTCTATCATATGGCGGCTCAATCGCTGGTTCTTCCGTCATACCATAATCCCATCCTGACCTATCAAACCAATCTTATGGGCACTCTGAATGTGTATGAAGCCTGCCGGGAAGTTCCTTCCGTTAAGGTCGTCATTGGTATTACCACCGATAAAGTCTACCAGAATCAAGAATGGAGTTGGGGATATCGGGAGAATGACCGTCTGGGTGGCTATGATCCTTACAGTTCATCTAAAGCGTGTGTAGAGATCATGAGCCAATCCTATCGCAGTTCGTTTCTCGATTCCGGCTCACAGCAATCCGGCCGCGGATTTCTTTTGGCTACTGTCCGGGCTGGAAATGTGATTGGCGGCGGAGATTGGGCTGATTATCGTCTGATACCGGACATCATGCGGGCTGTTTCACAAAAACAGCCTGTCATCATCCGTTCTCCTCAATCTGTAAGGCCCTGGCAGCATGTACTTGAACCCCTTTCAGGCTATCTGTGGCTGGGAACACTCTTGCTGGAGGAGCATCGGCATCTGGCTGATGCGTGGAATTTCGGCCCTGTGAGCACTCAGTTCAAACGGGTTGTCGAGATGGTGGATGTGGCCCAAACCATTTGGCCTGAGATCCAGTACCGGATTGAAACACAAACGGCAACAGCCCATGAAACCGGGTGCCTGAGACTGGATTCGTCTAAATCCCTTTATGAGCTGGATTGGCGGCCGGTATGGCATGATGAGGCCATCGAGCGAACCATCGGTTGGTATCGGAATTTCTACCAACACCAAATCCTGTTGACTCATCAGGATATCGATGACTACTGCACCCGTGCTATTTCTGATAATCTTTGCTGGACACGGTCATGAGATTTATTTCGACCCCCATCCCTGATCTGTTCATCGTTGAACTTATTCCATTCTCTGATGAACGTGGCAGCTTTACCCGGCTTTATTGTATGGAAGAATTTCGATCAATCGGCTTGGTGAGGCCATTTACCCAAATCAACATCTCTAAAAACATCCATGGCGGAACGATCCGTGGATTGCATTTTCAATTTCCACCGGTAGCTGAAGATAAGCTGATTCGCTGCAGTCGTGGAAGGATATTCGATGTTGTGGTGGACCTGCGCCACCAGTCGCCGACTTTTTTTCAGTGGTTCGGATTGGAGCTGTCTCACGAATCAGATCGACAACTATTCGTTCCCCGGGGATTCGCTCACGGATTTCAGACCTTATGCGATCATTGCGAAGTTGTCTATCATCATACGGAGTATTATCAGCCGAACCTCCAGGGAGGAGTCAGGTATGATGATCCCAAACTTGATATTGCCTGGCCTCTTCCCGTCAGTTGTATTTCACAGAAGGATTTGGAGCTTCCAGTTTGGACTCCTTCCATGAGAGGATTGGAATCATGAAATGTAGAAACTGCGGCCACCCTTTATCCGAGCAATTCATTGACCTGATCAATTGTCCTCCCTCCAACGCTTATCTGGAATCGGATGATTTGAATAGTCCTGAGGTGTTCTATCCGCTTCGGCTTTTTGTCTGCGATCAATGCTGGTTGGTTCAGGTTGATGAGTATAAAAAGGCCCATGAGATATTCTCGGATGATTATGCTTATTTTTCCTCCTATTCCTCCAGTTGGCTTGACCATTGCCGGCGGTATACCGACATGATCCGGCAGCGATTAAACCTGGATTCATCCAGTTTGGTGGTTGAAGTGGCTTCCAATGACGGGTATCTACTTCAATATTTTAAACAGGCCGGAATTCAGGTTCTTGGGATCGAGCCGACTCGGGGAACCGCGGAGATAGCTATTTCAAAAGGTATTGATACCATGATTGAATTCTTTGGGACTGATTTGGCCTGGAAGCTGGCCGCGGATGGGCGTCAAGCCGATTTGATTGTGGGTAACAATGTGTTGGCCCATGTTCCGGATTTACATGATTTTGTCGGCGGCATCCGAATTCTGTTGAAAGACCATGCCATAGCAACCTTCGAATTCCCTCATCTCTATCAATTGGTACTCAACAATCAGTTTGACACCATCTATCATGAACACTTCTCATATTTTTCACTTCATGCGGTTCAACAGATCATGGCGGATCATGATCTGACTGTGGTCGATGTCGAAGAGATACCGACTCATGGAGGATCTTTGCGGCTTTATGTTCAACCCAACTCTAATCCAATACCCCAGATTTTACCTAGTGTAAATGATCTGCTCAATAAGGAGTCTCAGGCCGGAATGCTCGAAACTGAGTATTATCAATCATTTTATAGCAGGGTAGAACAGGTTAAGCTGGATTTATTGAGCCTGGTTATCGAGATTCGCCGACAGCATAAAAAGATAGTGGCTTACGGTGCAGCCGCCAAAGGAAACACACTGTTGAACTTTTGTGGGATCCGGAAAGACTGGTTGGATTATGTGGTTGATCGATCTCCTCATAAGCAGGGTAAGTTTTTACCGGCCTCTCATATCCCTGTTTTATCTCCGGAGTGCATCCGTCAGGATAAACCGGATTATGTGCTGATATTGCCCTGGAACATAAAAAATGAAATCATGGATCAGCTCAATTATATTCGTGAATGGGGCGGACGATTTATTATCCCCATCCCATCGATTCAGGTTGTCTGAAAGGAATGATGGTGGATCAATCGATTATCATTACCGGAGCATCTGGCTTTATTGGACGCCATATTGTTAAACTATTTCTTGAAGAGGGTTGGGAGATACTTGCCATTGATTATGGTACTCCACTGGACGATTTTTCCGATCATCCTCGTTATCGGCATCTTTATGGAGACTGGCTGAATCAAGGAGAACGAGTATTCCACGATTTGATCTGGATCATGGAGAATAACCACTATCCCTATGCTCTCCATCTGGCTTGGCATACTCAGCATCAGGATTATTGGACATCACCTCTTAATCGGGATTGGGCTGGGGTTACATGCCGTTTCATTGAGACTTTCTATCACCATGGAGGGCGACGCTGGGTCGGGATTGGCTCCTGTGCTGAATACGATCCAACCGCCCCATTTCCCTGGTCTGAAACCCATACCCGTTTGAAACCGGAATCGTTATACGGTGAGTCCAAACTGTCAGTGCTTCGTTACCTTGAAGAGCTGGCTGTTCATCAAGGAATTGATTATGCCTGGGCGCGGGTGTTTTTCGTATATGGGCCCTTCGACCGGGGTAACCGACTGATTCCTTATTTGATGCAAAGCTGGTCACAAAATGAAATTCCTCGTTTAAACTATCCTGATCTTAAACGTGATTATATTTTTATTGAGGATCTGGCCCGACAGATTTTCTGGATTACCACTCACCCCGTCAATGGTGCTGTTAACACCGGTACCGGCAAGGCTGTTCCATTAGGTGAAATCGGCCGAATACTGTCTCAGATCTCCAATAATGTACAGAAAATCGAAATCGGGGATACCAACTCATCACCCCAGTCCGCTCTTCAGCCGAATGTGATTGAGTCCGATATTCATAAATTGATTCAGTCCGGTTATTCCCCTGATTTGACCAAGTTGGAATCCGGCCTGGAGAAAACATGGCAATGGTTTATAAACAAGGATATTGACAGTGACCATTCCAGATTTTAAGACATTAACTATCGGGTATGCTCCGCTAAGCCAGGATTTTTCCGAGCCGGGAGACCGCCGCCGTTTTTGCAGTTATGCTGCTGCTCGGGGATTCCAGTTCTCTATTGCTGATCCTGCGCGTCACTATGATATCGTCTACCTTACCTACAATTGTGATATTCCAGCCTGGATTCGATACAAACAACAGTATGGTGTTTCAACCCGGTTGATTTTTGAACTGGTTGATTCCTACCTCTTTGAAAATAATACCAGCCGGGCTTTTCTTCGTGGGATTGGAAAGTTTGTGACGGGAAAATCAAGCCGCTTATATCTGAATTATAAAAAGGCAATTATTGAAATCTGTCGTTTGGCTGATGCGGTCGTTTGTTCTACCATGGAACAGCAAGCTTTTCTTCGTCAGTTCAACAACAATGTTCATTTGAGTCTGGATGTGTTCGATAATGAAGTATCGGTACGAAAAACCAACTATCATTTAGGTTCTGTCCTTAAATTGGTCTGGGAAGGCCAACCCTATACCATGAACAATATTTTGTCCATCGCTTCAGTTTTAAATGATTTAAAAAACAAGATTGAATTGCATGTTGTGTCGGATGAACACTATTATTTTTTTTCCAAACACTATCTAAAGTGCGACAGTCGGCGAATATTGAGAAAGTTGAAGTGCCCGGTTATTTTTCATCCCTGGCATAAAGAGAGCTTTAGCCGGAATATTTGTGACGCTGATCTGGCCATTATTCCGATCGATTTGACCAATCGGTTGGCGATCAGTAAGCCGGAGAACAAACTGATTTTATTGTGGCGTATGGGAGTGCCGGTTATCACCAGCGTGACCCCGGCCTATCAACGAGTAATGAATCAATTTGGATTGGATATGATGTGTCATGATAGCTCGGAATGGGCACAGAAAATTGAAGACTACCTGCTGATGGAATCTGACCAGCGAAGAGTTTTAGGCGATAGAATTTTGGATTTTAGTATGAGATACTACCATCGCGATAAGATGTTTGATCAGTGGGATCGGATCATGAATTCAGTCATTGACAATCTTGAAAAGGATTGATCTTACTGTTTTGTAATCTTTCTGTAACGATTCAGATTCACAACAATCAAGGAGGATGCAATGAAAAAGACGTTATTGCTGATCCTGGTCGACGGTCGAAAACAATCGGCGGTCAATGTGCAGAAAATTTTGACCGAGTGGGGTTGCCTGATTAAAACCCGCTTGGGGATTCATGATGGCGTATTGGATAGCTGTTCCGAATCCGGTTTGATGATTCTGGAACTGGTCGGTGATCCGGAAAAACAGATCGAAATGACTCGCAAGCTTAGTCTCCTGCCGGGCGTCAAAGCCAAGCTGGAAACCCTGAGCATGGACGAGTAAAAAAGGAGTGATGGAATGAAAAGCGTAAAAGGTACCAAGACGGAAAAGAATTTATTGACGGCATTTTCGGGTGAATCCCAGGCTCGGAACCGATACACCTATTTTGCATCCAAAGCCCGGGACGAAGGCTATATGCAAATCGCCGCCATTTTTCTGGAAACCGCCGACAATGAGAAGGAGCATGCCAAGCGCTTCTTCAAATTCCTGGAGGGTGGCGAGGTCGAGATTACCGCCGCCTTTCCGGCCGGTGTCATCGGAACGACCCTGGAAAATTTGAAAGCCGCCGCGGCCGGAGAAAACTACGAACATACTGTGATGTATCCGGATTTCGCCAAAGAAGCCGAAGATGAAGGATTCAAGGAAATCGCCTTGGTTTTTCGTAATATCGGCAAGGTAGAAGTGGCCCATGAAAAACGTTATCTGAAACTGGCTGAGAATGTCGAAAAGGGCAGGGTTTTCAAGAAAGATGAACCGGTCCGCTGGAAATGCGCCAACTGCGGCTATATTCATGAAGGCCCCGAAGCACCCCAGGTCTGCCCGGCCTGCGCTCATCCTCAAGCCTATTTTGAATTGAAGACCGAAGCTTATTGATGACAGTTTAGTCATACTGATAGTATGGCCGGCATAGATCGGTTCCAGGATTGACCGGGACCGGCTTTGTTCGGTATCATTCATTCCGGGTCCGGGATTGACCCGGGCAAACCCTTTATTATGAGCCGGGCAGTAATCTGACCGGCTCATTTTTTATCTGCCCGAATGATGTGATTGAAGTTGGAAATCCTTGTGGCTCATTCTGACGCAGCCGAAAAAGGATGACCGCTAGTGTTATGTAATCCAAGATAATCGCTGCGTTAAATCTGATCTCAAGCTTGAAACTTAAACCAGGACTATCCCATGAATCTTAGCTTTCAGAAGCAACCGGTTATGCGAACCGTTCTGTATTCCCTGATTCCGGTTATCCTGGCCTCGATCTATTTTTTCGGCTGGGTATGTGGTATGATACTACTGTTGTCGGTTCTGACCTGTACCCTGACGGAATGGCTGCTGGTTCGTGCTAGAAGTGGTAAGGTAACCGAAGCGGCCTGGGTTACCGCGGTCCTGTTTGGACTTAGCCTTCCTCCGACCGTTCCCTGGTTCATGGTGGTGGTGGGAGCCGCATTTTCCATCATCTTCGCCAAGATGGCTTTTGGAGGATTCGGGATGAATATCTTCAATCCGGCTCTTTCGGGCCGCGCCTTTATTTATATTGCTTTTCCCACCTACATGTCAAACCGCTGGGTCCCGGCGGCCGATTGGAGCGCTTTCCCCGGAGGAATGCTGAGCTGGAGCATGCCGGAGACCACGCTGACCTCGGCGACTCCGTTGATCGCTATGCGAGACGGTATCCCGGTCGATCTGTCTTATTGGAAGCTTCTGCTGGGTAATATCAACGGTTCAATTGAACGGATGGGAGAATCCACTCTGCTGGGAGGCGGGTCATTGGGCGAGGGATCGGCTTTGCTGATCCTGATTGGAGGATTGTTCCTGCTGGCCAAGAAAATTTCCAATTGGCGTGTGGTGACGGCATTTTTCGGCGGGATTCTGCTGTTCAGCGGATTGATCTACGGATTCGATCCGGCCCACGCTCCCACGCCCCTCTTCTGCCTGTTGAGCGGCGGAGTGATGCTGGGAGGATTTTATATGATCACCGATCCGGTTTCCTCGGCCCGGACCATTCCCGGACAATGGATCTATGGCGGATTGACGGCCCTGTTTACCGTGCTGATCCGAACCTGGTCCTTATTTCCGGAAGGAATGATGTTTGCCGTTTTGTTGGGTAATATGTTCAATCCGATCATCGATTACAGCGTTAAAATGGTTTCCACCAAATCCTGAAACCCTGCCGGCCGGTTCGGCCATCATGAGGTCGATATGAAAAAAGCTCTTTACACTCTCATATTTACGCTGGTCGTGACAGGGGTTTTCATTACTGCTCTGGCGGTACTGAACCAATCCACCCGGAGCCGGGTGGAACAAAACCAGCGCCGGATGGTGTATCAATCGATTCTCTATGCGTTCAACATATTTCCCGACTCCGTACGGGAAGAGGATCTGCCTGCTTCCAGCCTGACCTCGGATATTCCGTGGCAGGCCGATGAAGTGTTCGACAGCGTTTCACAGCGTATTCGGCAGGTCCGGATCGCTATCGATTTCCATTCCGACTCCGTTGATCTCTATCTACTGAGTGCTCCGGATTCCCAGATTACGGCGATGGGAATGTTTCTGAAAGGGGAGGGACTATGGGGCCGGATTATAGCGTTTGCCGCGGTTTCCGCCGATCTTCAGCGGATGATCGGCATCGATTTTATTGAGCAATCCGAGACACCGGGATTGGGTGCCAGAATCCAGGAATTGTGGTTCAAACGTCCTTTCCGCCGACTGGATATCCAATCCCTTCTCCAAGCAGGTTCGCCCGTTACAATGGTTAACCGGATCAGTGCCGATGATACACTCACCGTCCGTCCCTATTTCGAATCGGTCACCGGGGCAACCCTGACCTCAAAGGGGATTCTGGATATGATTAACCTGGATTTGAAACGGTATCTGCTCTATTTATCAGCGAATGGATACCCTGTCACCCTGTCACCGGGGAGGTCGAATGAAAACCAAACCCATCCGTGAGGTCATTCGGGACAATCTTTGGAAGGATAATCCGGTGATTGTCCAGATACTGGGAATTTGTTCCACCCTGGCCGTAACCAATCTCTTCCTCAATACCCTGATCATGGGCTTGGGATTGATCTTTACCATTGCTCTGTCGGCCTGGACCGTATCGATCATGCGAACCATCATTCCAGCCCGTGTTCGGATGATTGTCCAGACTTTGATCATTGCCTCCTATGTGATCATGGTCGATATCGCCCTGAAGGCGTATGTTCCGAACATCAGCCGGGCTCTGGGACCTTACGTCGGGTTGATCATTACCAATTGTATCGTGATGGGGCGATTGGAAGCCTTTGCATCGACCAATAAACCCTGGATCTCGCTGGTAGATGGCGTGATGTCGGGAGTCGGCTATACCTGGATCCTGCTGGTGATAGCCTTTGTCCGCGAACTGTTGGGATTCGGGACGATTATCGGTTATCCGGTGATGGACCCGCTGATGCGGAGTCTGGGGTATTCAGAAGGCTGGATTCAGTGGGCTATCATGATCATGGCTCCGGGCGGTTTTTTTATGCTGGCCTCCTTTATCTGGATCTCCTATAACCTGTCGGCCGGCAAAAGCCGAACTAAGTGAGCGGGGGCACTATGAAAGAAATATCTCCCTTTATCATATTCTTTGCAGCCGTTTTCACCAGTAATATTCTCTTGACCAATTTTTTAGGCATGTGTTCCTTTCTGTCGGTTTCCCGGCAAGTCAAGACAGCGGCAGGACTGGGAATGGCTGTTACCTTTGTGATGACGATTTCCAATGCCCTGAACTACGGGGTCTATTATTACCTGCTGGTTCCCTTGCATATCGAGTATCTGTGGTATATTGCCTTCATCGCGGTCATCGCCGCGGTGGTTCAATTGCTTGAAATGATAATTGAGCGGTTCTCGGAAGGCCTTTACATCAGCCTGGGCATATTTTTGCCGCTGGTGACCGTTAACTGTGCTATTTTTGGGGCGGCGCTGTTCATGATTATCCGGAACTACAACTTTATGCAGTCGGTCATGTATGGAGCCGGGGGCGGGTTGGGATGGATGCTGGCGATTCTCGCGCTGGCAGGTATACGGCAGCGCCTGAATGAAAACCGGATTCCTCCGGCGTTGCGCGGGCCCGGAATAGCCTTGATTATTTCCGGATTGATGGCGATGGCGTTTGTCGGATTTTCCGGCCTGCTTCAAATCCAATAAAGGATTCTGTAATGGAAAATATTCTAATTCCAGTAATGGCGATTGTCGGATTGAATGGAGGATTGGCCCTGATTCTGGTGGTGGCGGAGTATTTTCTGGCCGATTACGGCGAGTACCGGATTCGAATCAACCGGGAGAAAGAATTGAACCAGAAGGGGGGCGGTAGTCTTCTTCAGAGTCTGAAATCCCAAGGCATATTCCTGCCTTCGGCCTGCGGGGGACGCGGGACGTGCGGGTATTGTAAGTGCAAGATTACCTCCGGCGGCGGCAGTTTGCTGCCGACTGAAGAACCGTTGCTGAATCAACAGGAACGAGATAATCAGATTCGGTTGGCCTGCCAGGTTAAGCTGAAACGAGATATGGAGATCGAGATTCCGGAAGCCCTGTTTGCGATTCGGCAGTATCAAGCGGAAACGGTCATGATCCGCGACTTGACCTATGATATCAAGTGGGTCCGGTTTCAATTGTCTCCGCCGGATCAGATCCGTTTCAAACCCGGCCAGTATATACA
>JAGOEH010000096.1 GCA_017997825.1 Candidatus Delongbacteria bacterium
AGGTACTCCTGAACCCTCTGAACCCCTTGGATAAAAAGGATATCATGGGGGTTGATGGGCCCTTCGCAAATACGTTCTCCGACTTTGATAAAATCGCCGTCATGGACCAAAAGATGCTTGCCCTGAGGAACCGAATAGGGATGTTCGACCGCATTTTCATCCATTACAGTCAATTTGCGGTACCCGCGGACAATCTTTCCGTATTTGACGGATCCATCCACTTCGGAGATGATAGCCGGTTCAGTCGGAATTCTGGCTTCGAACAATTCGGCGATCCGGGGCAACCCGCCGGTGATATCGCGTGTTTTTGAGCTTTCTTTCGGGATCTTTCCGACGATATCTCCCACAAAGACCTTTTCGCCTTCATTGACCAGGACGACAGTCCCGATCGGTAAAGCGAATTCACGCTTTTTATGGGTTTTCTCATTGATGATTTCGATCCGCGGATGGAGCGATCGATCCCGGGATTCGATAATGACGGTCTGTTTCTTACCGCCGGTGATTTCGGAGGTTTCTTCATGGATCGAGACGTTTTCAATCATATCATAGAAACGAATCTGACCTTCGATATCCGTAATCAGAGAACTGGAGAAGGGTTCAGATTCAAACAGCATCTGGCCTTCCTTGACGCTTTCCCCGTTATCGGTATACAGAACGGCGCCATGCGGAACATCATATTTATAGACCGGATTGTTATCGGCATCCAGAATATGCATCTCACCCCGCCGGGAGATGACGATTTTTTGATTTTCTTTATTAGTGATGACATCCATATCTTTGAAGAGGATTTCACCGGAAAATTTGGAAGAGACTTTGGACTGGCTGACAATCAAGCTGGCCGCTCCGCCGATATGGAAGGTTCGCAGTGTCAGCTGGGTTCCCGGTTCACCGATACTTTGAGCGGCAATGACACCGACCGACTCTCCCAATTCCACCATTTTACCGGTAGCCAGATTCCGGCCATAGCACAGACTGCATACCCCATGTTTGGCATCGCAAGTAAGGACCGAACGGATTCTGACTTTATCGATACCGGCGGCTTCGATGCGATGAGCAATCTCTTCGTTGATTTCAACCCCGGCTTCCACGATCAGTTCATCGGTAATGGGATTGCTTACATCATCCAAAGCGACCCGGCCGATAATCCGTTCCGCCAAAGATTCGATGATATCACCGCCCTCTTTGAGGATCGACATTTCAATTCCGACAATGGTACCGCAATCGAATTCGGTTACAATCACATCCTGGGCTACATCCACCAATCGCCGGGTCAGATATCCGGCATCGGCCGTCTTCAGCGCAGTATCAGCTAATCCTTTGCGGGCGCCGTGAGTGGAAATGAAGTATTCGATAACACTCAGACCTTCACGGAAATTGGTAATAATCGGGTTTTCGATGATTTCACCAATCTGACCGGTAATCTTCTTCTGGGGTTTGGTCATCAATCCGCGCATTCCGGCTAACTGTCGAATCTGTTCTTTGCTTCCTCGGGCGCCTGAATCCGCCATCATGAACACCGGATTGAATCCGCTCCGATCGACTTTCAGTTTGTCCATCATGATGTTACCAATCAGGTCGGTAGCCCGGCTCCAGATATCGATAACCTTATTGTAGCGTTCGCCATCGGTAATGATACCCCGATCAAATTGCTGGGTAATATCGTCGACATTTTGAGCACACTTACTAATGATATCCTTTTTTTCCTCAGGAACCAGCAGATCATCCACTCCGATCGACAATCCGGATCGGGTAGCATATTTATATCCCAATTCCTTCAATTCATCCAAAAACTTGACCGTATGGTAGGTTCCCATCCGCCGAAAAATCTTATCCACCAGATCACTAATCTGTTTTTTATTCATCAGATCATTGATAAAGCCGATCTCATCGGGGATGATATTATTGAAAATGATGCGGCCGATGGTTGTTTTGATCGGTTTTTCCTGGGTTTTGGGCTTGAAGAATACCACAGCGTGCAAATCGACGATTTCGTTAAAGAGCAGCGCTTCAGCTTCTTCATAAGATGAAATGATGCGGTCCTTGCCTTTGGCATCTTTGTTTCCCTTGGTCAGGTAATAGATACCGATAACAATATCCTGGGAAGGCAGAGTCAGTGGTTTTCCGTGAGCCGGAGAGAGGATGTTGTTGGCTGAAAGCATCAGGGTAGAGGCTTCGATCTGGGCTTCAAAGGATAAGGGTATATGAACCGCCATCTGGTCGCCGTCAAAATCGGCGTTAAAGGCACTACAAACCAAAGGATGGATTCGGATAGCCTTGCCTTCGATCAGCTTGGGCATAAAAGCCTGAATGCCGAGACGATGCAGGGTAGGAGCACGATTGAGCAGCACCGGATGGTTGGTGATAACCTTTTCCAGAATATCCCAGACTTTGGCGTATTCGCGTTCCACCATTTTTTTGGCTGATTTGAGGGTGGAACAGGCGCCGGATCCGAGCAATTCGCGGATAATGAAGGGCTTGAATAATTCCAGAGCCATTTTTTTAGGCAATCCGCATTGGTAGAGATGTAGTTCGGGGCCGACCACAATCACGGTACGTCCGGAATAATCGACGCGCTTTCCGAGCAGATTCTGGCGGAATCGTCCTTGTTTGCCCTTGAGCATGTCGCTCAGGGATTTCAGGGGACGGTTGCCGGTGGATCCGCGGACAGCATTGATGCGCTTCCCGTTATCGAACAGAGCGTCCACCGCTTCCTGCAGCATACGCTTTTCATTGCGCAGAATCACTTCGGGAGCCGGAATTTCCATCATTTTTTTCAATCGGTTATTGCGGTTGATCAGTCGACGATACAGATCGTTCAGATCGGAACTGGCGAATCGGCCGCCTTCCAGAGGGACCAGAGGCCGCAGTTCGGGCGGAAGTACCGGAATAACGGATAGAATCATGGATTCGGGTTTATTGGTGGAACTCAGGAAGGCTTCCACAACCTGAAGGCGTTTAAAGGCTTCCTCGCGCCGCTGGACGGAGGTTTCAACCTTAGCCTGGGTACGGAGTTTGGCGGATAGTTCCTCGATATCAATCATGGAGAGCAGTTTCCTGATGGCACCCGCCCCCATATCGGCGGTAAACTGTTTACCGTCCTTTTTAAGTTTCAGGTATTCCTCTTCGGGAATCAGTTGTTTTTGTTCCAGATCGGTATTACCTGGATCGATCACCACATAGGATTCATAATAAATCACGCGTTCCAATTGAGGAATACTGAGATTAAGCAGATAACCGATTCGGCTGGGATTACTTCTGAGATACCAAATATGAGAGACCGGAACGGCCAGTTCAATATGTCCCATCCGTTCGCGTCTGACTTTAGACAGAGTGACTTCAACGCCGCAGCGGTCGCAGATGACCCCTTTGTATCGAATCCGTTTGTATTTTCCGCAGGAGCACTCCCAATCTTTAACAGGTCCAAAAATCTGTTCGCAGAACAAACCGCCCTTTTCCGGCTTAAAAGTCCGGTAATTAATGGTTTCCGGTTTGGTCACCTCACCATACGACCATTTCCGAATGACATCAGGCGAGGCCAGTTTGATTTCCAGAGAGCGAAAACCACTGGGATTCGACTTTTTATTATCTAAGTATTTAAACAAGGAATATCCTCCTCGCAATCAATTACTTGGTTTGGGTGTCCTTGGCCGGCGCTTCATCGTCTTCCAGATTAATCTTGATATCCAGAGCCAAAGCCTGTAATTCTTTGATTAACACATTGAACGACTCGGGAATGCCGGGTTCGCTTGGATTTTCGCCTTTGACAATCGATTCATAGATACGGGAACGACCGGCCACATCATCGGATTTGACCGTCAGCATTTCCTGGAGACAGAAGGCGGCGCCGTATGCTTCCAGAGCCCAGACTTCCATTTCTCCCAGCCGCTGTCCGCCGAACTGGGCTTTACCGCCCAGAGGCTGCTGGGTTACCAATGAATAGGGGCCGATCGAGCGGGCGTGAATCTTATCGTCTACCATATGATAGAGCTTGAGCATATACATCACGCCGACGGTAACTTTATCCCGATATTGGTCTCCGGACAATCCATCATACAATGTCGTTTTCCCGCATTCAGGCAATCCTGATTTGACCAGCCATTTTTTGATCTCGGTAATACTGGCCCCATCAAAAATAGGGGTTGAGATTTTTAGTCCCTGATGAGCCGCCGCCCATCCCAGATGAGTTTCCAGCAACTGACCGACATTCATTCGGGACGGAACGCCCAGCGGATTGAGAATCACATCGACCCGAGTTCCATCGTCCAAAAAGGGCATATCCTCTTCCGGGACGATCTTGGAGACAACACCCTTGTTGCCATGCCGTCCGGCCATTTTATCTCCTACCTGGATCTTCCGTTTCTGGGCGATGTAGACCTTAACCAATTGAAGAATTCCAGGAGGGAGCTCATCTTTACCGACGATCTTTTCCATCGATTTCTCATAATTCTCCTGGATCTCCAGAATCATCTTATCCACTTCTTCATAAACTTCAACCACTTTATTGTTGATTTCCGGATCTAGAGTTAGGCCTTCTACCGCCGAGACGATATCAAAATCCATATCATTCAGCAATTCTTTGGTCAGTTTGGTATTCTTGCTCAGAATGACCTCATCCATATCCCGGTGGGTAATCTCATTGCTGAGTTTATTTTGGATCAGCTTTTTTATCTTGTTATCCCGATACTGTTTCAGTTTTTTCAGATTCCGCTCGGTTTCCTGCTCCAGCTTCTTGATCTTTTCCTTTTCTTCCTTCTGGGTGAACTCGGAGTTTTCCCGCCGTGAGAAAACCTTGTTATCGATCACGATCCCTTCGACACCGGGCGGAACACGCAGGGAGGTATCTTTAACATCGCGGGCCTTTTCACCGAAAATGGCGCGTAATAGCTTTTCTTCCGGAGTCAGCTCGGTTTCTCCTTTGGGGGTAACCTTACCGACCAGGATATCACCAGCTTTAACATAAGAACCGATCTTAACGATCCCGTTTTTATCCAAATGAGTCAGCGAAAGTTCGCTGATATTCGGCAATTCACGGGTGATCTCTTCGCGGCCGCGTTTGGTATCCCGAACATAAACCTTGTATTCACTGATATGAACCGAGGTAAAGATATCATCCTTGACCAGGCGTTCGCTCAGGATAATAGCATCTTCGAAGTTGTAGCCGTGCCACGGAAGGAAGGCTACAGTTACATTGCGTCCCAGAGCCAGTTCCCCCTGATCCGTCATCGATCCATCGGCAATGATTTGATTCTTTTGGACCAAATCACCGATTTCCACAATCGGTCGCTGATTGATGCAGGTATCCTGGTTGGTGCGCTTAAACTTCATAATATCATACAGATCGAACGGAAGTTCGTTCTTTTTCCCTTTTTTGGCCCGTTGCTCCGGAGTAATGATGATCTTGTTGCTGGAAACATACTCGACTTTTCCGGTACTCTTGGCTTTGATGACCGAACCGCTGTCACGGGCAACCACCTCTTCCATACCGGTACCGATGATCGGCGACTCGGACTTGATAAGCGGTACGGCCTGACGCTGCATGTTGGATCCCATCAAAGCACGGTTGGCATCATCGTGTTCCAGAAAGGGAATCAAAGCGGCGGCGACCGATACAATCTGCTTGGGATTCAGATCGATAAAATCGACATCCTCAGCATGGGTAATGATGAACTCGCCATTTTTCTGTGCCCGGATCGCATTGCCGACCAGACATCCGTTTTCGATTGGGGCATTGGCCTGGGCAATGACATAGCGTTCTTCTTCATGGGCACTCAGATACATAATGGTATCGGTAATCCGCGTTTGTTCAACTTTACGGTATGGAGTCTCCAAAAAACCGTATTTATTGACCTTGGTATACACGCACATAGACGATATCAATCCGATATTCTGACCTTCCGGGGTTTCGATCGGACAGATTCTCCCATAGTGGGTCTGATGGACATCACGGACTTCGAATCCGGCGCGTTCACGGGTCAATCCCCCGGGGCCGAGAGCCGACAGACGCCGTTTGTGGGTCATTTCCGAAAGCGGATTGGTCTGATCCATAAACTGGGAAAGCTGGCTGCTGCCGAAGAAGGTGTTCAGAACCGAATTGATTGTCCGGGCGCTGATCAGATCCTGCGGGGTAATGGTGGTAATATCACCCAGACTCATTTTCTCACGAATACTGCGCGCCATCCGGGTAAATGCAATAGTGAACTGGGCGGAAACCAATTCGCCGACCGAGCGCACTCGTCGATTTCCCAAGTGATCGATATCATCGGTATAGCCCTGGTTATCCCACAGCATCAGCAGATACCGAATGGTTTCGGAAATATCCTTGATGGTCAGGACCCCTTCTTTTTCGCTCAATTCGAGATTCAGACGGGTATTCATTCTGAAGCGACCGACATCGCCCAAGTCATAGCGTTTGGCATTAAAAAACATCCGATTCAGTAACTCTTTAGCAGCTTCCAGATTGGATGGATTACCGGGACGTATGGTGGTATAGAATTTATTAAGGGCTTCTTCGGTATTTGCAGTAGTATCTTTAAGAAAGGTATTAATGAAAATCTGAGCACTGGGATGTTTATTGATATCGATGTACTGGAATTCCTCGATATCTTCCTCTTTTATTTTTTTTAGCAGGGCATCGGTTAAGAATTCGCATTCCTTGATCAGGATTTCTTTATTTTGCCCAAATAGCGGGGGAATGACATAAATATTGCTGTTGACGGAGGTGATGGACTGGGTTTTGATGGTAGCGATGGGATAAAATTCTTTCAGAATATCATGGTATGAAGAAAACCCGATCGAGCGTAAAAAGGTAGCCAAATTTATTTTTTTGGTATTATCGATGATGACCACGCCGAATTCGTTGGCATCGATGATGAATTCGAGCCATGACCCGCGCTGGGGGATGATTCTTCCACTGATAATATTTCGTCCGCCGGTTTGGGGAATTTTATCGAAGATGACGCCGGGGGATCGATGGAGCTGACTGATAATCACGCGTTCGGCACCGTTAATGATAAAGGTGCCCCGTTCGGTGATCAGGGGAAGTTCGCCTAGGTAGACCTGTTGCTCGATAATATCCTTAATAACAGGCTCTTTGGATGCGTCCTCATATTCGTAAACGGTTAGACGAAGGGTGGCTTTCAGAGGAACGGAAAAGGACATATCGCGTTCCTGGCATTCCTGAATGGTATATTTCGGTTCGCCGACCTGATAATTGACAAAATCGAGAACGAAGCGGTTATTGGGATCTTTGATTGGGAAGATACTGTGAAAGACAGCCTGAAGTCCGCCGTCGATGCGATCTTCTGGAGGAGTTTCGCGTTGAAGAAAATCGTTATATGAGTCAATTTGGATTTCAATAAGATTAGGAACATCGATGACTTCCGGCAATCTGCCAAAATTAAAGCGTTTTAAATTTTGGGACATAGGTATACCATTCCCCTTTTATTTGGAGTTAAAAATAAAGTACCAGAGAAGGTCTCTGGTACTTTAAGAATAAAAGGTATAATAAGGATGTGATGACTACTTGATTTCAACTGTGGCGCCAACTTCCGCTAATTTTGCTTTGATATCATCGGCTTCCTGCTTGCTGGCATTTTCTTTGACAGTGGAACCATTGGTATCGACCAGATCCTTGGCTTCTTTGAGTCCCAGCCCGGTAATGGCACGAACGACTTTAATGACCTGGAGTTTCTGGGCACCGACATCCTTCAGAATAACGGCAAATTCGGTTTTTTCTTCTTCGGCCGGAGCGGCAGCGGCGCCGGCGGGGCCAGCGGCGGGACCGGCGGCGAAGGCCATCGGGGCAGCGGCCGTGATACCGAATTTATCTTCAATCGCTTTGACCAGGTTGGAGAGTTCCAGAATATTCATCTGTTCTATGATTTCCAATACCTTGGCTGCATTTTCGCTTAAGGTGATTTTTTCGTCTGACATCTCGTTTCTCCTCCACAATTTCATTTTTCTTGTTTGTCCGCCAACTGCTTCATGGCACAGGCAAAACTGGTTAAAGGCTGGTTAATCAAGCGCGCAAAATTGATGAGCGGGGCATTCAGGAGACCGCACAACTGACCGATCAAGGCAGGTTTGTCCGGCATATCCGCCAGAGCAACAATCTGTTTGTCAGTGATAGACGTCTGGGCCAGCACTCCAAATTTGATTTGAAGCTTGGCCTCTTTCTTGCAGTATTCCTTAAGAATTCGAGCCGCTTTAACGGGATCATCCTGAATAAATGCGATGGCATTATTCTCCGTCAGTCGTTCCGCAATATCACTCCGACCTTTGTCCTTGAGTGCAATCCGGGCCAGGGTGTTCTTTACGACCACATAGTTGATTTTATCCTGGACCAGTTTTTTACGCAGGTCATTAAAGGAATTGACACTAATCCCTTTGAAGTCGGTAACAAAATAGCTTTCGCAGTCATCAAACAGCTTCTTCAAGTCCTGAATTTTGACAACTTTCTGTTCTTTCTTCATATCATACTCCTCGCCTAACTCACGTTGCCTGCAAAATCAATTTTGATACCAGGACTCATGGTCGTTGAAATCACAACATTGCGGATATATTGTCCCTTAACGGTCGCCGGACGCATCGATACGATTGTCTTCATAAAGGTCTCGATGTTTTCGGTAATCCTAATCGCATCAAACGACAACTTTCCGACAATGGCATGGACATTTCCCTGTTTGTCCGTCCGGAACTCAATCTTTCCGGCCTTAATCTCATGCACGGCCTTAGCGATGTCAAAGGTTACCGTTCCGACCTTAGGATTAGGCATCAATCCGCGCGGGCCTAAAATCTTTCCCAGTTTGGCCACATCCCCCATAATATCGGGGGTTGCCACGACCGAGTCAAAATCCAGCCATCCGCCTTTGATCTTTTCGATCATGTCATCGCTTCCGACAAAATCCGCTCCTGCATCCTGAGCTTCTTTGATTTTTTCGCCTTTGGCAATGACTAACACGCGAACTTTTTTCCCTATTCCGTGTGGTAAAGAAACGGTGCCTCGAACTATCTGATCGGCATGACGGGGATCAACATTAAGCCTCATCACACATTCGACGGATTCATCGAATTTGGCAGGCTTAAACTTCTTGAGAATGGAAACCGCCTCAGCCAGCGCATAGCGTTTAGCCTCGTCATACAGCTTCCGATTCTCATCCTGTCGCTTTGATAGTTTCATACTACACCTTCCACATTAGGTATTAATCAGTTACTTCAACGCCCATACTTCGTGCGGTACCGGCAATAATCCTGGAAGCAGCCTCAATGGTATGTGCATTCAGATCTTCCATCTTGATCTTGGCAATCTCATTCAGCTGCGCCTGGGAAATCTTGCCGACTTTATCCTTGTGCGGCACACCGGATCCCTTATCCAAACCAATCGCTTTCTTGATCAAAACAGCAGCCGGAGGGGACTTGGTGATGAAGCTGATACTTTTGTCAGCATAAACGGTGATCACCACCGGGATAATCAATCCTGATTCTTTCTGCGTTCTGGCATTGAAAGCTTTGCAGAATTCCATGATATTGACACCATGCTGGCCCAGCGCCGGTCCCACCGGGGGTGACGGATTGGCCGCGCCGGCCGGAATCTGCAGTTTTATCATTCCAACAATCTTCTTCGCCACGATTCACCTCTCTTTTATTTTGTATCAAGGGTTGTGATTTGCTCAAAATTCAATTCGACCGGGGTTGAGCGACCGAATATTTTTACCATGACCCGAATCTTGTTTTTCTCGGGATTGACCTGTTCCACCACTCCTGAAAAAGTATTGAACGGACCATCGACAATCCTCACCTCTTCACCGATGTGGTAAGGATATTTATCCTTGGTGACTTCCCTTTTCTTCTCGATTTGCTCAACCAGTCGATTGACTTCAGAATCCTGCAAAGGAGTCGGCTTATTCTTTGGACCTAGAAAATTGGTGACTCCGGGTATGTTGAGGATAAAGTGAACGATCTCCTCTTCTTCAACCATATTGACCAACAAATAGGAAGGAAAATACTTCTTTTGGACTTTCCTTTTTTTCCCATTTTTTACTTCATATTTTTCTTCGGAAGGAAGTAAAACCTTATATATTTTCTCATTCCAATCCGGTCGTTTAATAGCTTCTTCAATGGTAGACTTGATTTTGTTTTCCTGGCCGGCATAGGTATGTATCGCGTACCACTGCGCTTTGGATTCTTCGGTCATTCTGTTTAACCTTTAGGTTAGAGCATTAAAATAACAGCTTTTTCAAGCACTTTATCCACAACCAGCAGAAAGAGAGAAAGCACAACCGTGACAATAATCACAATCCAGGTTGATCCCACGATTTGTTCCTTTTTGGGCCAACTAACATTTGATAATTCTTTTTTGATTTCTTCGTAGAACTTCTGAATCTTTTCTTTCATAGTCGCTGACTTCTCCGGTTATGTTTTCGAAATGAGCCCGAGAAACCTGGTTTCTCCGGGAACCGTAACAGGCCAGGAGGGATTCGAACCCCCAACATCCGGATTTGGAGTCCGGCGCTCTAGCCGTTAGAGCTACTGGCCTTTACCAAGTTTACTTGGTTTCCTTATGTGCGGTATGTTTGCTACAGAAGGAGCAATACTTTTTGTGTTCCAATTTTTCCTGATGCTTCTTTTTGTTTTTGGTGGTCGTATAGTTACGACGCTTGCACTGGGTGCAGGCCAAGATAACCAAGTCTCTCATTTTTATCTTCTTTCTTCTTATTCGATAATTTCAGTGACTACGCCGGCACCAACCGTCCGACCCCCTTCGCGGATCGCAAAGCGCAACTTGTCCTGCATCGCAATCGGGGTGATCAGATTTACCACCAAATTGGTATTGTCTCCCGGCATCACCATCTCGACGCCTTCCAGCAGATCACAGGTCCCAGTGACATCCGTGGTGCGGAAATAAAACTGCGGCCGATAGCCATTGAAAAACGGGGTATGACGTCCACCTTCTTCTTTGCTCAGCACATACACTTCCGCCTTGAATTTGGTATGCGGCGTAATGCTTCCCGGCTTGGACACCACCATCCCGCGTTCCACTTCGTTCTTGTCCACTCCGCGCAGCAGCAGTCCTACATTGTCGCCCGCTACACCTTCATCCAGCAGCTTACGGAACATCTCGACGCCCGTCACCACCGATTTGCGGGTCGGCTTGAATCCCACCAGCTCCACTTCCTCATTAACCTTGATCTTGCCCTTTTCGATTCGTCCCGTCACCACCGTGCCGCGTCCCGTAATGGTAAACACGTCTTCGATCGGCATCAGGAACGGCTTGTCCGTCTCGCGCTCAGGCAACGAAATATAATTGTCACACGCATCCATCAAATCCCAGATGCACTTGGTATCTTCACTGTTCGGATCCCCGCTGTTCAACGCCTTCAGCGCACTTCCACGGATAATGGGAATATCGTCTCCCGGAAACTGA
>JAGOEH010000003.1 GCA_017997825.1 Candidatus Delongbacteria bacterium
CATCTATCCGGAAGACCAACTCTCTTCACAACCCCAGCGCATGTTCGTTGAGGAATTCATCCGGGAAGCCATCTTTAACAATCTCAGTGAAGAGATTCCCTATTCATCCTATGTCCAACTCAATAGCTTCAGTGAAGCCGATACGGGCAAGGTCGAAATCCAGGCCGATATCTTCATTGAAAAAGAATCCCAAAAAAGAATCATCATCGGAAAATCGGGGACCATGATTAAAACACTCCGCGAGCAAGCCGCCGAATCAATTCAGAATTTTTTGCAGCGTCCGGTCCAGCTCTCGTTATGGGTTAAAATTGACAAGAACTGGAAAAAAGATGAATCCGATGAAAAGCTGTAATCATCTGCTGTCAATACTGCTGTTGTTATGGAGTTGTAGAATCGGAGCCGGGGAACTTTCCGAATGGATCAGTTACACCGATAAAAGCGGAATCAGCGACCTGATATCGACCCCGGATGCGGTCTATACCGCTACAACCGGCGGACTTTCCATTTACCACCCCGAATCGAGCCGGTTTACTTGGTTCACTAATGCCGACGGTCTTTCCGGGACCTATTTATCCACCTTATCATTTGATGAAGACAACTATTTATGGATCGGCAGTAATGGAAATTACCTATCACTTCAATCGCCCGACGGCCGATTCCAGACCTTTGATCAATACGACGGGGTCTCGGAAATCATCCATGCTATCGCCTCCGATTCAGTCTCTCATACCACTTATGTGGCCGGGAACCAAGGCATCGCCATTTTCAGACAACACCAGTTTTATACCCGGATCTCATCCTCGAATGGATTGCAGTTGGATGAGAACCATGATCTTTTGATCACAAGCGATACCTTGTGGGTCTTATCCGACAGCGGGTTATGTTATGCCTCCATCGGTTCAAACCTCAGCAATCCTGCCGTCTGGACCCGTTTAAATCGGATCGGAACCGAACCGATTACTCAGTTCCATCGAATCATCTATTATAACCAAACCTATTACCTTCTCCATGATAATCAACTGCTTTCATTCAACTACCAGGAGGGGGAACTGGTTCTAAATTCCATATTCCGTTTTTCTTCCGTCTCCCCCTTTACCGATATTGTGATGATCGGCGATAGCGCCTATCTTACAGCCGGCGACGGATTATATGTTTTTCCGCTTGACGATCCGCTCCGACTCTCACGCCGCGTATCCGAAGAGCAGTTGACATCTCTGAGTTATGATCCATCTCGCCATTGTCTCTGGCTGGGTTCATTCAAAAATGGACTCTCGGTCTATTATATCCATGAAAACCGCCACCAACTCTGTCCAAATCCCAATGGCCCCATTTCGAATATCATCGAGGACATCGATTTTGATTCCGATGGAACGGTAGCCCTGGCATGCGGCTTCGATTATTCTGTAACCGGCAAATCCGGCGGCATCTCGTTTCTAAATAACAATCAGTGGCATAACTTTCATCCCCCCGTCAACAATCAGGATTTCCGAAGCGTAGCCTTTGACAAGCAGAATACATGGTGGTTCGGCTCTTTCGGCAGCGGTTTGGTCAGAGCTCAACGTCTGACCGATTCTATCCATTATTCGGTCTATGACCATACCAATTCTCCCCTGAGCGGTCAAACCTCCAGCTATGTTCCTATCCCCCGCATCATCAAGGACCAATACGGTAATATCTGGCTGTCTGATCTCCATATCGGTCTTTTCATTCCCGTCAATCCGGATCAAAACCAATGGATCTCTTTCGGTGTCGGGGCTCAACTCTATAATATCGAAATCTGGGCGTTAGCGGTTTACTACAACGATGTCTGGATGGGAACCCGTAAAGATGGAATCTATCACCTGAATTACGGTCGTTCCATCCTTTCCCCCGATCCTCAATGGAGTGTAATTAATGATGCCTCTGAGGATGATCTTTACAGTAATCAAATCAATGATATTTCGATCGATCTGCAGGGAAATCCCTGGGTCGGGACTCTCTCCGGCCCCATCTTCCGCTACGGCTCAGCCTGGTATTCACCCTGGGAAGATCCCCAGGATATGATCAAGAGCAGAATCAACGCCATTTATGTGGATGAATACAATAATAAATATTATGGGACCGATGATAAAGGTCTTCTGGTCGCTATCGGCGACACCCTTCAGTGGTTTTACTTCAACACCACCAATAGCCCGATTCTCAGCAATTCCATCAACCGCATCAAAATCCATCCCATCACCAAAGAGATCTATTTGGCCACCGATAAAGGACTCAATGTCATCCGTGATCCTTTTCTGGTTCCCCATGCCACCCAGGACAGTATTAAAATCTATCCTAATCCGTTCATGCTGAACTCCTATCGCCACCATCTTGTCAATTTTGAGAATTTGACCCCGTTTAGCACCATCTGTATTTTCACCGTTGACGGGACCCTGGTCAAAAAACTGACCGCCCTGTCCGGAACCATCGGAAAAATCACCTGGGATGGCCTGGATGATCATCAGAATCCGGTTGCTCCTGGGCTTTATCTGGTCCAAATCATGGATGCCAATCACCATGTAAAAGGAAAAAAACTGATTATCAAATGATCCGGTTCATTTCCCATGATCCTGTTTCCGACGATGATTTCGATATTATCTTCAATCACCCGACGGAAATTCAACATCAGATCCGACTGCTTTGTGAAAATAGTGTTCCGATCGATAGTTATGTTTTGCATGAACTCCCGGACAAAAAATTCAGTAAAGAAAATCTGTTTACCTTCTTCTACCAGGCCAACCCGGACTATTTTAGCTGTGAGGTTTTTAATCCCCCTGAAACCGGCCAGGAGATTGTCAGGGTAATCCGTGACATCGATTTTCGCCGAGCCAATGGCGAAACAGTTGAAATGAAGGCCTTTTTTCAGTTTATTTATGAATACCTCGAGATTCGTTATATCTTTTTTTCGCCGGTTCTGGGTATCGATACCATACTACACCATAACCAATCTCTGCTATCCATTCGATTCGCTTATCCGTTACGGATCAAAAAATTCGACAAACGAAATGACTATCGGTTAAAACTCTCTCCCGATCATCCGGTCGTCCTGAATTACCCGGGCTATTTTGAAGTTCCGCTGATCGATTTCTCAAGCGGCGGATTGGCGATTCCGAATCAACTTTATCAATCGGCTCAAATCGGCGATTTAGTCGATTTTTATCTATCTTTGCCACGAATACAGGAACGGATCCTGTTACGGGGAGAAATCCGTCACCTCAGTGCAACCCGGGTCGGTCTCCGTTATCTCCCCTTTGCAAGCAGCAAAGGGGAAATTACAGTTTATAAACGTAAAATTCTGATCATCCAGCAATTCATCGAGAATGAAGCCGCCCGACAACATCGAAAGCGGCAGATGCAAAAGCCCAGACCTGAAATAGATCAAACGGCCAATCTCCCCACCCCAACCGAAGAATCCGCTCCATTATTGGATAAACCTACCCTATTGATCATTGATAATGATCCCGGCACCCTCTACAATTTCCTCAACCTTAAGTATCAATTGATCAGAACACCCTATTTCAGAGCCGAGACGATTCATAAATTGAACCGCATCCATCTCATCCTGTTTAATCCGGATTACAGCAACTTCATCACAATCGCTTCCTTCCTGAAAAACAGTCCGATCGCGGCCATGACTCCGGTCATTGTTATGACTCAGCATTATACGCGGGATAACATCCTCAATATCAAGCGAACTCTCGATTTCAAAAAAATTCTGCGTATCCCGTTTCAGGCCTCTCAATTAATCTCATCGATCGAAACACTCCTGCAGATTTTTCCTCTGCAGACACCCCTAAGCAACGAATTTTCAAAGCTGAAGCTTTTATCCTGCAAATTTCTGTTTGTATCCAACATTCCCATCATAACCTACGGACTATCCCGGATCATGCGCCAGGCCGGCTTCCTCAAAACCGCCACCGTCAATGATAGTGGAAAATTGATGAATTCCCTCGCCACCTTTCGGCCGGACATCATGATCATCGACAGCGCGATGAATGAAATCAATCCATTCCGGCTATCGCCCATTCTCAAGCGGAATCCATCCTACAAACGCATCAAAATTATCATTCTACTTACCCAGCCGACCCCTGACTATATTGAAAAGGTTAAACTCCACCAGATCGACCGCTTCATTTTTTACCCCTGTCGGGGGGATGATCTGCTCGATTTAATCAAATCGCTCGAATTTGAGATGGTAAAACCAATTCCATGAGGTCATCATCGATGGTAACCAAGGGCAAGGATTCCTCATCTGCTCCTTTTGTTGACATTTCGCCTCAGGAGTTTCATGCGATTGCCGATTTGGTCTATCAAACCTTCGGGATTCATCTGACTGATCAAAAAATCACCTTGGTCAAAGGGCGTCTGCAAACACTACTCAAAGAAATGAATATGATTTCATTCAAGCAGTACTATGATTATGTTGTTCAGGATCGTACCGATCGAGCTTTGATTGAACTGATCAATTTACTGACTACCAACCATACCTATTTTAACCGAGAGAGAGAGCACTTTGATTTTATTACCCGCTCTTTTTTACCCCGCATAGAATCCGAAACCCTCCATGACCGGGATATCAGAATCTGGAGCGCCGGCTGTTCTTCCGGCGAAGAACCCTATATGCTGGTTATTCTCATGATGGAATTTTTCGGTGAATCCTATCATAAATGGAAATGCGGGGTTCTAGCCACTGACATATCGGATCGGGTCATTCGACTGGCGAGAAGCGGAATCTATCCGGAAGAACGCTTGAAGGAATTACCCAATCCGATCCGGCTCAAATACTTCCACCCCATGTCAAACCGTCAATGGCAGGTCAACGATCCGGTAAGAAACGAAGTGACTTACCGCCGTTTTAATCTTATGAATTCGGTCTTTCCATTCAAGAAGGGATTTCATGCTATTTTTTGCCGGAATGTCATGATCTATTTCGATCTACCGACCCGAACCCGTCTGATTGAACGGTTCTATCATCATCTGGTTCCCGGCGGGTACTTGTTTATCGGCCATTCGGAAACACTCGGACGTGACCATCACTATTTCAAATACATCCAACCTGCCTTATATCAGCGGCTTTAACTCTTTCAACCAAGGCATCGATTATAATGAAAAAAATCAGAGTGCTGGTCGTCGATGATTCGGCTCTTGTCCGTGAGATTTTGACTCACGGCTTGGTCCAGGATCCCGGGATTGAAGTGGTCGGCTCGGCTCCCGATGTTTTTGTAGCACGGGATAAAATTGTTGAGCTGGAACCGGATGTGATCACGCTTGATATCGAAATGCCGAAAATGGACGGAGTGGAATTTTTGCGGCGGCTAATGCCGCAATATCCGTTGCCGGTAGTCATTGTCAGTTCATTGAGTCAACGGGGAAAAAAGATTACCGTTGAGGCCTTGGAGGCAGGAGCGGTAGATTTCGTCAGCAAACCCACCAGCAATATTGCCGACGGTCTCACCCGGATGATGCAGGAACTACAGACCAAAATCAAAATTGCCTCCACCGCTAATGTTTCCCACTGGAAATTCAAGCGTCACCCCCCAACCGAACTCCGGACGACCGGATCGTTAGCCGAGTCTACCGACAAAGTAATTGCGATTGGGGCCTCCACTGGCGGAACGGAGGCAATTATCAAGGTTGTCGAACAATTTCCCCGAAATGCCCCGGGTGTGGTCATCGTCCAGCATATGCCGCCCGGTTTTACCACCATGTATGCCGACCGGTTGAACCAGCTCTGCAAAATGGAAGTCAAGGAAGCCATCAATGGAGATCGGGTCATGCAAGGACAGATTCTGCTGGCTCCCGGCGACTACCACCTGAAAGTGGTCCGTTCCGGAGGTATCTATAAGGTCCGCTGTACCCAGGAAGAAAAATTGAACGGGCACCGCCCCTCTGTTGATGCCCTCTTTAATTCGGTGGCGGAACAAGTCGGAAACAACGCCATTGGGATCATCCTCACCGGAATGGGTAACGACGGGGCTCAGGGACTTCGTTCGATGCGATTGGCCGGATCCTTCAATATCGCCCAGGATGAAGCCACCTCGGTCGTTTTCGGCATGCCTAAAACCGCCGTCGAATTGGGTGCCGCTCACCGCATTGTCCCAGTGGACCAGATTGCGTTTTGCGTATTGGATTTTCTGACACGAACCCCCTAATCTCAACAGGATATGCTATCATGAAAATTATCGTGATTGGAGACGGTGGTTGGGGAACCGCATTCTCTTTGGTGTTGTGTGATTCTTTGCATGAGGTAACCCTCTGGAGCAGCTTTCCGGACTATGCCCAGCAGATGGCTGACACCCGGACGAATCCCAAATTTCTGCCCAATGTTTCCATTCCGGAATCGATCCGTATTCTTCATCGGAATAGCCCGGTTACCTGGTCCGATTACGATTTGATCATCAACGCCGTTCCCACTCAATTTGTCAGACCCATATTTTCCGAATTGGCATTCGTCCTGCCCGCGGATATTCCTATCGTCAGTTTATCCAAAGGCTTGGAAATTTCGACCGGGCAACGGGTATCGGTTATCCTTCAAACTCTCTTTCCGGGTCGCCCCATTCTGGTTCTGTCGGGGCCATCTCATGCTGAAGAGGTTGCCCGTAAACTGCCCACCGCTATCACGCTGGCCGGAGAGGATCACGAACTGGTCAAGGAACTACAGTCCCGGCTCAGTACTGAATACTTCAGGGTTTACAGCAATCATGATGTCATCGGCGTGGAACTCGGGGGTGCCATAAAAAATGTGATCAGCCTGGCCGCTGGAATGGTCGACGGCCTCGGATTCGGAGATAATACCAAATCCGCCCTCATTACCCGCGGATTGGCAGAGATCATCCGGTTGGGGGTAATTTTGGGAGCGGAACGGGATACTTTTTATGGATTGAGCGGGTTGGGGGATCTGATCACTACCTCGGTCAGCCATCATGGCCGGAACTGGTGGTGCGGGTATCAGATCGGACAGGGCAAAACCCTACCCCAGATCGAGAAGGAAACCGGGAAGGTCATCGAGGGCGTCTACACGGTGCTGGCCGTTCAAGCCATGCAGCATCAACACCACCTCGAAATGCCGATTACTCAGCAGGTTTATCAGGTCATCTATCAGGACAAATCACCCCGGACCGCGCTATTGGAATTGATGCGCCGCTCCAGTAAATCAGAGTAAGCCTCCCGTTTTCCAGCTGCCAAATTTCGGAATATAGCATGTATCGGATGAGTCCAATTCCTGTGTAAAACCGTCAAATTTATCCAATTCCTGCAGCCGGTCGACGACCCTTTGGTATTCCTCCCGGGTTATCTTTCGGTTAAGTTCTGGATAATCCGCCACCCCCGCCATCGGGGTATACTGCGCCATCAGGCTGATCATCACCTCATCCGCCAGGTGGCCGGATAAAATCCCCATCGCATCAAGCGAATTAGTCACATAATGGGGTAGAACCAGATGACGGATCAGGGTTCCTCTGACCATCAACCCATCGTCATCCATCATCGGGGCCCCGGTCTGACGAACCATCTCGCAGATGGCCAGTAGGGCTTTATCCGGATAATTCCTGATTCCAGATAAACGCTGACCCAAATCCGGATCCGCATATTTATAATCCGGTAAATAGATATCGACCCGCTGATCTAAATGCACCAAAGCCGATACCTCTTCATACGCATTGCTGTTATAGACGATCCTGGCACTGTCGCCGAATCGCTCCGGCCGTTTGAGAAGAGCGGCAATCAGGGGAAGATAGGGAGTCGGGGAAACGAAATTAATAAATCGGCATTGCCGCTGAATTAGTTCACCGATGATCTCAGCCAAGCGATCGATCGAAACAAAATAACCGTCTCCATGCTGACTGATGGCATGATTTTGGCAAAACCGACATCGTAAATTGCAGTGACTGAAAAAAATATTACCGGAGCCATGCTCTCCGGTGATGATGGGTTCCTCAAAAAAGAAGGGCTGATACAGATTGATTTTGACATAGGGTTTTCGGTTTTTGTAACGGATCGGAGCTTGACAGAATCCCAACTCCCGAAAACGGTTAACGCCGCATTGATGAGGACAGATCCGGCAATCGCGCCACAAGTCATACAGATCGGACATCAGGTATTCCCTTCCACTTCACTGACCAGCGCATTGAACAGCGTAATCACATCCTCATCCGTCTTGCGGAGTCGTTCGGCCAGAATTTTTGCAATCTCACGATAAATCATCATTCCCAAATATGGATCGATGTGGCAGAGCTGTTCAAAATCCCGGCGTCGCAGCTCCAGGAAACTCGAATCCTCTTCACACACGACGCTCGCTGTCCTTCGGGAATTCTGCAGCAGACATATTTCCCCGAAAAAACCATGGTCTTTCTCTTCCAAAATAATGACCGTATAGGCATCCTGATCACTGGTATGCTTGACTATCCTGACGCGCCCCGAAAGAACAATAAACAGAGAATCCCCCACAGCCCCTTCTTCGATAACCGTTTCTCCGCTCCGATAGTGGCGCAGATTTAATAACGGGAGAATACGCTCCAGCCGGGAAAGATCATCGGCCATAAAGCCGAATATTCTCATCCCGATCAGGCATTGCACAATATCCGCACGATGCTCAACCATGGCCACCATCCAGAATAATCATTTTGGATCCTTTCATAATAGTATAATCTTCCATGGGGAGAATCACCGGCTGATTGGCCGTCAATTCTTTGACTTTCTTCAGATTGGTGACCAGTTTCGATATATCGGTGGTCTTCTGGGCTTCATTGATGGCCTCTTTTTTCCGCTGGTAAAAATTCCCTGTATTCTCGAGCAGTCCCAGTAATACTCCCTTATCGTCCTGTCGCACCCTCTCGGCCAGCTCTCTGAAGGGTTTACCATACCATTCATCTCCGATTTCAACCACTCGAATCCGCTGATTCAGCAATTCCTTAAAAATAGTCGATAATCCTTGAATCTCCAGGGTATTGGATAACAGACTCTGGGAAAGCTTTCGGGAAAGAATAATCTCATCACATCCGGCGGTGTGAAGATAGGAGGTGAATTTTTCATCCATAATCTCGGCAATCACATAAACCTTTGGATTAATGGTTTTCACGGTAATCACCCCCATAACCGTCTTTGAATCGGCCGCCTGATCACTGGCGGATTGAGTCTGATCCGAAAGGATAAGGATTTTTTGTGCCGTTGTAACATTCGCCCGGGACAGGGTATTCTCCTCGATCCAATCTCCCCGGACAAAGTAAATCCCTTCATCCTTCATCTCAGAAAGAAATGATTCAATCGTTTGGCTTTCCTGGGTATTTACCAGCACCAGGGCAGACTTACGACTACCAGTATGCCCGAAATAGCTTTTCAGTATTTCCGGCATATCGCTTTTCCAACCGCAGATAATAATATGACCCTTTAGTTGATTCAACTTGATCAATCCCCTGCTTTTTAACATGTTACGTTCAATCAGAAACGAGGCAATCCGACCGGTGATCAGACTCAGTAATCCAATCCCCAAAAACATGATCAGGATTCCGATAGCCCGCCCCCAAACTGTCACCGGATACTTGTCCCCATATCCCACCGTGAAAATCGTGACAAAAAACCACCATAAACTATCCCCAATCGATTGAAAAAGCTGATTCCCTCCGGTCCGTTCCGCCTGCAAAACCAGCCACGATGATAATAAAGCGAAAAGAATGATTACCAGGGTAAGCTTAAACGTCTCACTCCGCCAAAGTCTCGTCCATGGACTCAATAATCTCATAGTCTTTAGTCGACTCCCTCTCAAACTCATCAACCTGATGGTAATCTAATCAAATCTCGATGAAAAGCAATATTTTTTCTTCGACAGAAACACCTTGATTTGCTCACTAAATCCCTTATATTGGTACTATTGTCCCCTCCTCGATTCGAGGAATCGGTAATCCATTGCCATGATCCATCGGATGAAAGGAACCGTATAATGAAAATCCTTGTCAAAACCGTGGTTATCATCATAATCGCTCTGATCGCTTTGCTCTCTCTGCACCATGACTTTACCTTGATGATGATAGCCCGCCGACTCCAGGCCGAGACGCCGCTTCAGACCACCCTTAATTATTTCCATTACACACGGAATCAGATTCTTTTTGCCAAATACGGTATTGGTCCCATTTATGATCATAGCCTGGGTCCCTTGGAGCGGGGTTTCGGATACTGTGATCAACAGTCCAATTTTTTCGTGCTGTTATGCGAATATGGAGGAATTCCGGCCCGGATGCTGATGCTGGAGTGTGATCACGGGATATCCTGCCACACCCTGGCCGAATCAAAAATTGGAAAAACCTGGGGAATCTTTGACCTTACCTACGGGATCTATTTTCATCACCCCGGCGATTCAACCCGCTTGATTCCAAAGAATGAGCTTGAGCAGGTTGTTCTGGATAGTATTTTTAATGGGTTATATCAGACCCGGTTTTATACCGACGGGCATACCGAATCCATCAGCCGCATTCGGCAAATCAGGATTGCCGTCACGCGATGGTTGTTTCCGGGATGGCTCTTGATTCACCACCCTTTGCAGGATGCTTACCTGAGCCTTCGATCGTTGAAACTGGACACGCCGGCCCGTCACTATTTGAAAGCCCGTCATTATTCAATAAGTTGCCGCTATACCGACGCATTCCACCACTATCAAACCTTGATCGGTCAGAGTCAATCCGATCATTATCCGGATCGGACTCTCTATCAAACCGCCTATCTTCATCATCTCCGCCACAGCGATTCTACTGCCGACTCACTCTGCCGACAGTTGATCAAGCATTATCCGCACTCTTCATTTAAAAGCGACACCTATTGGCTGATCTATCAGATTTGTCCCACCTCTTCGCATCGCGATTCACTCTTGAAGTGGGCGGATAATTGGGACAGTCACTGGGAACGCTATCATCATTTTCGCTATAAGGATTCCAATCCGAAGGAGCAGCCATGATTTATCTCGATGGAAATCAACTTACAATTGATCAGGTCATTCAGATCGCCCGCGATCATGAGGAAGTAGCCCTTGACCCGGAGGCTATTGGGCGGGTTCATCAGTCCTCCGGGATTGTCGATCAGTTTATTCATGAAAACCGTATCATTTACGGCATCACAACCGGATTCGGCAGTTTTTCACAGGTAAAAATCCCCCCGGAAAATGTCCGACAGCTTCAGGCCAACCTGCTGATGTCCCACTCGTCTGGGGTTGGTCCCTCTATTCCGGAGGAGCAGGTTAGAGCGATGATGGTACTCCGGGTCAATGCCCTCTGTAAGGGGTATTCGGGAATCCGGTTTGAAACCTTGGAGCGATTGCTATTTTTTCTCAACCGTAATATACTCCCTCTTGTCCCCAAAAAGGGGAGCGTCGGAGCCAGCGGAGATCTGGTACCATTGTCACACATGTCATTACCTCTTATCGGATTAGGTCAGGTTATCCATCAGGGACGTATCATGAATGCTCGGGACATGCTGCAGCAAATCGGCATGGAACCTTTGGTATTGGAAGCTAAAGAAGGATTGGCTTTGATCAATGGGACCCAGATGATGAGCGCCGTCGGGTGTCTCAATGTGTATGACAGTCTGAAACTCTGCCGATTGGCCGATGTGATATCCGCCGCATCGATTGAGGCTCTTCGCGGAACCGACACCCCTTTCCATCCCGTCGTCCATCAGCTTAGACCTCATCCCGGCCAGCAAATTGTCGCATCCAACCTCCGTCAGCTCCTTCAGAACAGCCAAATCATGCACAGCCATCGCAACTGTTCCAAGATTCAGGATTCCTATTCATTGCGCTGTATACCCCAGGTCCATGGTGCTTCACGAGATGCCATCTCATTCGTTGCTTCAACCCTGCAAACCGAAATCAATTCCGTGACCGATAATCCGATCATCTTACCTGAGGATCACACCAGTATCAGTTGCGGAAACTTTCACGGACAGCCGGTGGCATTAGCCATGGATTTTCTTGGAATTGCCGTAGCAGAATTAGCCAACATCTCAGAACGACGAATCGAACGACTGGTTGATCCTGCTTTATCCAATTTACCGCCGTTTTTAACTCCCGAAGGAGGGTTGAATTCCGGATATATGATCACGCAATACACTGCTGCTTCACTGGTTTCAGAGAATAAGGTTTTGGCTCACCCGGCCTCGGTCGATTCCATTCCAACCTCGGCCAACCAAGAAGACCATGTCAGCATGGGAACCATTGCCGCTCACAAAGCCACCGAAATCATTCAGAATGTTCAGCATGTGTTGGCAATTGAACTTTTATGCGCCTGTCAGGGATTGGATTTTATTGCCGAAAAACCAGGCCTCGGTGTCCATCATATCCATCAATTCATCCGAAAATCAATCCCGACTTTAACCCATGACCGAATAATGGCCGATGACATCAAACACGTCACTGCCATTTTTAGCTCCTCCACTCTATGGAAGGAAATATCCTATGTCATCCCAGGATTACAGTAAACTTATCGATCAATGCTTCACAGTAGCACCAATGGCCTATTCGCCATATTCAAATATCCAGGTCGGAGCAGCGCTACTGTGTAATGATCAGCAGATTTTTGAAGGGGTCAATGTTGAAAACGCATCCTATGGACTTACCATTTGCGCAGAGCGAAATGCCATTGGAAATGCAATTACCCATGGCTTCAGAAAATTTATCGCCCTTTCATTATACTCTCCCCAGATTGAATTCATCCTGCCATGTGGTGCCTGCCGCCAAGTTTTGGCGGAATTCAATCCGAAGATTCAAATACTATCAATGAATTCAAAACATGAAATCAAATTGTACAGCTTGGATCAGATATTTAAAGAGGCTTTTATCCTCGATCAGTCGATCGATTAAATTTCTTTTTCGCCTTTATTAATAAGCGTGACAACCGCATACAATACAACGGTATAAATCACCGATCCGAAATACAAGCTTCCGGTCAGCTTGGAATCGGCTGACAACGAATAGGCAAGAATTCCAGGAATGAAAGCCAGAACGACTAGCAGAATCCAACCGATAATTTTACGAGTCATGAATTCCTCCTTTTTTTATTCGATTATAATAAAATTCAATCACCCTGTCAATACAATTCTGCCCTAAAATACAGCCCATTCTTGAAATATCATCCTCATTATCATTCAATTAAAGGATTAATTCTTTCTGGAATCGAATCGATCCCCTATGATATGACAAATCACATCGAGTAAGATCCAGACGAGGTAACTCCGGTAATTCAAATCCAATCGATACCGCAGCAAATTCTCCATCACGCAACATAGTTTTATCACTGGTTTTGTCAGACCGAGGCTTTAAGTGTCCGCATCCCGGAATGGTTAAAATCACTTGGTTGGGATCAAACGATTGAATTCTGCCGGATATGTTTTTAACCTGAATTGAAAGCATGATCTGGGTATCGGAACGATTCAATTCGATCTTAAAAAAAAGCTGGCCTGAGATATCGATGGACGTAATGGCTTGTTCACCCTCAAGACGGCGAATAATTTTTTCATCTTTAAGCTGACGCTCAGTCATAAAACTATGGTTGATCTGAGAATAATAGAAGGGAATTTGAGTGTCGCGATCCCCATCTTTACCTGTTTCCCGAATAACCAGATTGAATTTTTTATGAATAAGAATATCCGATGGAAGAATGAGATAAAAGGTATGCTGAAACTCATTTTCAAAACCAAAAGAATGAAATTTCTTATTCCCCCCAATGACCATCGGATCAAATCGAATGGCCGAAGAAGCAATCATAAAGCTGAACTGACGAACGAGTTTCCGATGCTCATGATCGGAGTAAAATAACAGGCGGTTTCCCTGGTTGGAAAAAAAGGGACTTGGAATGACAAAACTAACGATTAGTAATGGAGATTTTGATAAATGATGAGGATGCTGCTGAATGTAAGATGAAAATTCTGATTCTTTTAGCGAAAAATCTAGGGTAAATTTTTCCTGGTCGGAGGAAAAAAAAGTCGTTTCGAACCGTTGTGGATTGGCCTGAATCATCATTACCATCAGAAACCATACTGACAGAAATCGAATCATGGCACATCTCCTTTTCTCCAGGTATAAACTACAGCATCATCCCAGTTCGAAACCAATAACTTCAACCACTCCGTTTCATCATCCCGCATCTCGTTTGGGAATACCAAGCCAAAGGTAATTTCCCAACACGGTTCATCATAGATATGACCGTCAGCCCCCAACGGTTTATATTTCGGATAGGTTCCCTCTCCGATCACTTCCGGCTTACAACGCTCAAGACGATCATTGATCAGTACAAAATTTTCACGGAAATCCAATAACAGATTCTGCATGGAACGAGAACGAGCCGTTATATTAAACCATATATGACGTTGAGAATACTGAACATATCGTTGAATTACCGATTTGGAAAGCCCTTGTTTCAGTCCCTTGTCCCTGGCATAATTCCGGTAATACTGTTCAATATGCTCGGGTGTATTGAATTCGACAATATAAGAGATTGAACGTTCCTTATTTTGTCGGTCATACAACTCGGACAGCGTTGTATAGTATTCTCCTCCATAATCATAATACTTGGGCGTACATGATATAAGCAAAACAATCAACCATCCCAACACCACTAGTTTATTCATTCCGGCACCTACCTTTTTTTGAGAGTATTAATGCACAAATTATGCCGGACTAGTGTAAAGAAATTTATGTATCTTGGTATTCCTTAAAGATATGATAGAAGGCGTCTCGGTGGTCAATAAAAAGATCCAGTAGATCAGGATCAAAATGGCGGCTTCGCTGTTCGGCCATCATACCAACCGACTCATCAAACGAGATCGCTTCTTTATAAGGACGACGAGAGGTTAGTGCATCCAACACATCCGCAATAGCCACTATTCTTCCCATCACGGGGATATCCTTTCCTTGAAGGGCATAAGGATAACCCGTCCCATCAAACTTTTCATGATGGGTTAATGCGATCATCGATCCGGTGACTAAAAAGGGGCTTCTGGTTTTGGCCAGAATTGAATTTCCAATGATCGTATGGGTTTTCATCAATTCAAACTCATCCGTTGTCAGTCGGCCTGGTTTAAGTAAAATCTGATCCGGAATCCCGATTTTTCCGACATCATGCAGCGGTGATGCATAAAAGATAAGATTCTGGTTGGTATCATCCAAACCCGCCAGTTTTGCTAAATATCGTGAATAATGCGACACTCTCAAAATATGGCGGCCGGTCTCCGGATCTTTATATTCAGCGGCTTTACCAATCATACAAAGCGATTCATGCTCACGATCCAGAATATCGGCCGTGGCAACCTGAATTTCATGCTCCAAAAGCAAGGATTTATTCATCAAAATTTTTTGACTTTTTCTCAACTCCAAAAGATTGGTAACACGAGCTTTAAACTCCGCCGAATGAATCGGCTTAGATAAGAATTCGGTCGCTCCCGCCTGGAGGGCCTGCAATCGAATATCGGAGTCATCCGAAATGGCTGTAATCATGATTATCGGTATCCGATCCTCCAATCGCCTGATCCGGGTTATCAACTCTATCCCGTCAAACTGCGGCATCATGTAGTCAACTAAAGCCAGATCGATCGGATTAGACTGGATAAACTCCCAGGCTTCTACCGGTGATAAAAAACTAGAGATCCGAAAACCCATTTTTTTGGCCAGCAGTTCAATAACCAACAGATTCTCACGAGAATCGTCAACCGATACAAGAGTAAAATCACGGGCCATTTCAATTGAATTATGCATCATCCGCCTTTCTAATAGTAATTATAATATTAAATATTTAATAAATTACAAGGAAAATAGTATTAATTATAAGAGGAAAAAGAGAGGATAAACTATAGAAATGAATGGGGTGGATAGAGATGACAAACCATCTGCAATAAACCGAAAACCCGTGATTGGGGATAAATGAAAAAAATAGTGGTTTATCCCAAGTATAAAAAAAAGAATCAAACCATTATACACACTAAAAAATCGAATGAAAAGCAATAAGTGGTTAAAAATAAAGGCTAAAATATTGTGGATAACTTGTGGATAAAAATATTAAAAATAGTTGAAAGAAATCTAACCTTAAGCAATATAACAATATAGGATGATTTAATAAAAGAAGGATAAAGAAAAATATTGTGAATATTAACTGATTTCAATCAGATGACGGAGATGGATCACTTTATCAGACAATTCGCTATCTTGAGCGGAAAGTGATTGGATTCGTTCACAGGCGTTAAATACAGTCGAATGATCACGCCCGCCGAATTTAAGGCCTATGGTGGTGAGAGTTTCTTTGGACAGTTCGCGGCACAGATACATGGCGATCATTCTTGGTATAGCGATCGCATTGGAACGTCCTTTATCGATTAATTGTTTTTCTGATAATCCAAAATATTTTGAGATGATCTTTTGAATTTTCTCAATCGAGTAGACGTCTGATTTTTTGGGGATCATATCTTTTAAAATTTCTTTACAAAGCGGAAGGGAGAGAGGAATACCGGAAAGAGAATGAAAAGCACTCAAACGGGTAATGATGCCTTCCAGTTCTCGTACATTGGATGTAAAATTATTAGATAAAAAAAGAAATATATCATCGGTTAGATTAAGTTGATAAAATTCTGATTTCTTTTTTAGAATAGCCATCCGGGTTTCAAGATCGGGCTGCTGGATATCCACAACCAGACCCGATTGAAATCGAGTTATTAATCGTTCATCTACATCCTTAATTTCCGTGGGGGCCCGATCCGATGTCATCACAATTTGCTTCCCGGAATTATAAAGATCATTGAAGGTATGGAAAAATTCTTCTTGGGTACGTTCTTTTTTAGTAATGAAATGAATATCGTCGATCAACAGTAAATCAACGTTTCTAAAATATTTATTAAAATCGGTAATCGTCTTATTCTTTACGGAATCGATAAATTGACTGGTAAATGATTCAGAAGAAATAAAACAAATTTTAAGCATACCACCGTTATGATCAGCAAAATTCCCGATCGCCTGCAAAAGGTGAGTTTTTCCTAAACCGGAAGAACCATAGATAAACAATGGATTATAATTGGTTTCAGATAAATAGGTTGCTACCTTCAGAGAAGCGGTATAAGCGAATTCGTTGCAATTACCCACCACAAAATTTGTAAAGGTATACTTTTTATTGAGTGACAGGGTATAATCATCATTGCTGGAATTGGAATCTTCAGAAAACAGAGATTCCTCTTGTATGACAGGATCTTGGGATGCTGTAGTTTCATTTTCGCTAAACGTAAAATGAACTTTAATATTTTTTCCGATGACTTGAGCGATAACTTGATTCAAGATAGAATGATAGTGTTCCTGTATCCAATCCGCCGTAAACTGATTTTTTACATTTAGCAAGATCTCATTATCATTCAAAATCTGAATTTTGATCGGAAGAAACCAGGTTTGATAAGTCGCTTTGCTTAATCGTTTCTCAAGTAGACCAAGACAATTCTGCCAAACTTTTTGATGCATGATGACCATTTCGTTAAAATGTTGTGATAATAATGATCACAATCACCCTAAAAGTCAAGCCTATTTTATAAAAAAGTAGGCGGACTCATATTTGTGTTGACAAGAGAGAAAACCTTTATATATTATAAAAAACAGTCAATAAAAGGAGATATTAATGAGAATGGCAACCCGTTTTTTATGTGTAAGTATTTTAATGATAATGACATATGGTATTATTAATGCCCAAGGAAAAATTGGCTATGTCGATATAATGAAAATCAGGTCGGAATTCCAGGAATTTAAAGATGCTGAGGGATTATTTCAGAAAGAAATGGAGTCTGTCCAGGTTAAAATTAAGAATAAGGAAACGGAAATTGAAAATAAGAGAAAAGAGCTGGATGCACAATCCTTACTTTTGTCGGAAGAAAAGCGTCGTGAAAAGGAAGCGGCCATACAAAATCTAATGGCATCCTACCAGCAAACCATACAGGAAGAACAGAGTAAAGCGGCTCAGAGAGAATCGGATCTTTTAGCACCCATCCAGCAGAAGCTAAAAATTGCTATCGAAAATGTTGCCAAGAAAGAAGGATTCGATTACGTTCTGGATGTTGCTAATACCTATTATGCCAAAGAAGCGTGGGATATTACAACCCAAGTTCTACGAGAACTTACGATGGTAAAGTTACCCAGTCATAAAGTAAAATAAGCAATTATAATTTATTCAAAAAAAGGATAATGTTCCACGTAGAACATTATCCTTTTTTTTTTCAAACGAGCGAAAATTGATTGTCAGTGCCCATCAGACTCACTACTGGCCCTATCCGGGATTCTTTAAAAAAATTATGATGTCCGATCTCTATATTCTGATGGGTCGACTTCAGTTTAATAAACAGAGCTGGCAGAACCGAAATCGAGTCATGAATCAGAATACCCCGGGATGGCTGACAGTTCCGGTTTTAACTCGCCATCTAAACCTTCAGATGATCAATCAGGTTGCAATCAATAATGATAATGACTGGAAACGCAAGCATTTTAAAAGTGTTGAATTGAATTATCATAACACCCCCTATTACTCACAACTTCGTGAGTTTCTCAGTGAATTATGGTTGGTCCGGGAATGGGATTCATTGTGGGATCTAAATCGCTATATCATCGATTATTTAATCCTTAAATTGTGTATCTCGACCCCCGTCAAAACCGATGAAGACTATCTGTTTCAAGGATCAAAAACCGAGTTATTGGTATCTATTGTAAAGCAAACCGGAGCCGGTGCCTATCTCTCCAGTCCGAATGCTGCAGCATATATCAAGCCGGATGTGTTTAAATCGCATGGAATCCGTCATTTCTATCTTTTATACCAGAGTCCGGTCTATGGGTCGGGGAAAACCCCTTTTTTCCCTGATCTGAGTATATTGGACATGATCTGCTGGTTGGGATTTGAGGGGACACGACGCTATCTTCGATCCGACCACGCCTATTTTCAAGATATAAGCCGCTGGTGGGTGGTTGAACAAGGAAAATAAGGAATGGCAACCAACAAAAATCTGAATCTAAGTCCCGAGCCTTTTCAACAGGAATGTGAACTGGAAGAGAGTCTTCGTCCTCGTCACCTGTCTGAATTTGTTGGGCAACCTAAATGTAAAGAAAAACTTCATATCTACATCAAAGCAGCCAAACAGCGCCAGGAGCACTTAGATCATCTGCTTTTTTATGGTCCTCCCGGTTTAGGAAAAACAACCCTCAGTAGCATCATAGCCAGTGAGATGGGCGTCCATATCAAGATTACCTCCGGACCGGTATTGGATAAAGCGGCTGATTTAGCTGGAATTCTGACTAATCTTCAGATCGGGGATATCTTATTCATTGATGAAATTCATCGCATGAATCGGGTGGTCGAGGAGTATCTCTATTCTGCCATGGAAGATTACTGCCTGGATATTGTATTGGATAAAGGCCCGAATGCCCGATCGATTCGTCTGACCATCAATCCGTTTACCCTGATTGGAGCCACGACCCGAATTGGTTTGCTGTCATCGCCCTTGAGGAGCCGATTTGGAATCATTGAACGGCTTGAATACTATGATCCTAAAGAATTAAGCCGGATTGTTCTCCGATCTGCCTCCATCCTGGATATTGTGATTGATGGATCCGGTGCCGACGAAATTGCCCGGCGGTCACGGGGAACACCCAGAATTGCCAACCGCCTTTTACGAAGGATTCGTGATATCGCCCAGATCAAAGGGGATGGACGGATCACCACCGCTATATCCAATTATGGATTGGGACTCCTGGAGATTGATCACTATGGCCTGGATGAAATGGATAAACGAATTCTGGAAACGATCGGCATCAAGTTTAATGGAGGACCGGTTGGATTATCCACCATCGCGGCGGCAGTAGGTGAAGAAAAAGATACACTCGAGGAAGTCTATGAACCCTATTTGATCCAACTCGGGTTTCTGGAGCGAACGCCCCGAGGGCGGGTGGTGACCGATCGTGCGATTCGACATCTTGGGCTCAAAAACCATGTCGTCCCGGAATCTTTTGCCGGGACTCTATTTGAAGAACCATGAAAAAAAAACTATTACTCCATCTCTGTTGTGCTCCCTGCGTGATTGTACCGGCCGCCTATTTGAGTGATCAGTACGATATCACCGCATTTTGGTTCAATCCTAATATTCAACCGATGACGGAATATTTCAAACGCGTTGATGCGGTTGGCGATTATACACGGCAAATCGGAATGCCGGTTGTGTATTGTCATGACTATGATCCTGAGATCTTTTTTCGCCGAACGGCGTTCCATGAGGATACCCGCTGTCAAGGTTGTTATGAGCTGCGCCTGCGGAAAACGTATCACTATGCTAAGCAATATCACTTTGATTGCTACTCGACAACCTTGATCCAAAGCCATCATCAAGATCTGACATTCATAAAAAACATGGCCCATGATTTGGCTGCGGATGGATTGATTGAGTTTGTCGATTTTGATTTTCGGGATCGATGGAAAGAAGGTGTGGAGATTTCTCGCCGAATCGGAATGTATCGACAGCAATACTGCGGTTGCATCTATTCAGAATTCGATCGCTATCGTCATCACTATCTGAAAGAGTATGTGAAACCTCATGAAAACAGAACTGTTTGATTATCTGCTGCCCGAAGAGTTGATTGCTCAGCATGGTTTGAACCAGCGCGATCAATCGCGGTTAATGGTGATGAACCGAGCGGACGGAAAATTAGCTCATACCTATTTTTATCATTTGTCGGAATTTCTTCAGGCCGGTGATCTTCTAATTTTGAATAATACCCGGGTTGTTCCCGCCCGAATTCGCGCCCTGACCGAACGCAAGCACGATCCGGTTGAATTGGTCGTGCTAAAGAAACTTACAGAAACTCAGTTCGAATGTATGGTCAAACCAGGCAAACGAATGCCTTTGAATGCCGAAATATTAGTCCCAACCCATGCCAAGGATGGATTGACAGGCGTAGTTCGGTACATTCTACCCTCCGGATACCGGGTGATTGAATTCAGGGGAGTACCGAATCCGGAAGCGGCCCTGTATGCAGTGGGTGAAATCCCCTTACCTCCCTATATTAAGCGAACAGTGACTCCGGACGATCAAACCCGGTATCAAACGATCTATGGATCGGTTAATGGCTCGATTGCTGCGCCGACCGCAGGTTTGCACTTTACCCATTCCATGTTGACCGGTTTGAAAGAAAAGGGCATCGGCATCGCGTACTTAACCCTGCATGTCAGCACCGGTACCTTTAGGCCGGTCAAAACCGAAGAGATTGAGAATCATCCGATGGATGAAGAAAGCTTCTTCATTTCTAAAGCGGTGATAGCTCAGATTCTGGAAACCAAACAAAACGGTGGGAAAATCATAGCGGTCGGAACAACCAGTGTCCGGGCGCTTGAAACTGTATTTTCACAAATTAAGCGTCAGGATCAAGTGCTTCAGGACTATTCCGGTCGAACTCGAATTTTTATTTATCCACCCTATCAATTTAAAATTGTGGATGCCCTGATTACCAATTTCCATCTGCCTTGTTCGACCTTATTGATGCTGGTCAGTGCGCTGGGTGGACGTGAAAAAGTATTATCGGCTTATCAAGAAGCGGTTCGACTCGGTTATCGGTTTTATAGCTATGGTGATGCGATGTTGATTATATGAACCCTTTTACTTCAGCGATCCAATCTCAGGTCCGGTTGTTTTGGCTGGTCGGGGATGAGCTGTTTCTAAAAAACCAGTTCATCTCTCAGGTCGAAAAGTTTTACCACCCCGACAGCCTTCAAGAGCAGCCTCTGCAACGGTTTTATGGGGATAGCTTCAGTTTGTCCCAGTTTATGAATGCCCTTTTTGATATGCCCTTGTTCGGTGGGTGTTCAATTATTATAGTCAAGAATCTGGAAAAGCTTAAAAAAAATGATGCTACCGGGGTAAGAAAGGCGATTGGATCGATGCCTGGAGAAACGGTTTTGATTTTTGATTCAGAAAAACAGACCCAGGATGAACTGGGTAAGCTGATCCATAAAAAGGGAATGGTTGTCGACTGTAAGCCGTTAACGGATCAAAAAGCCATTTCGTGGGTGATCGATTATGCCCGCGAGAACCATCACCGCATCATTCGTCGTGATGAAGCTCAACTCATGGTCGCCTTGATCGGGACAATGTTGAGTCAATTAGCATCGGAACTGGAGAAACTGGATCTCTACCTTCCACTAAATGATTCAATCCGCCGAGAAGCAATCTTGAAAGTATGTAATGGAAACAGGAGTTTTGGTGTATTTGACCTTACTGATGCCGTGTTGGAGCGTGATCTTTACAAGGCGTTTCGTATTCTTCGCTATCTGATACAGGAAGGAACCCCGGCGCTGCAGATTGCGGCTCTGATTAACCGCTGTGTCACCAACGCGATTATACTCTATGAACATGATCACGCCACTCACTCCATGCCAAAAGGGGCTCCAAGTCCTCTTCCTGCCTTTCTTCTACCCCGATATCGGAAGTTTATCGCCCCGTGGCCATCGTTACAATCCTTATCCTCGTTGCTGGTCGGGGTGCTTGAGACCGATATAAAACTTAAATCATCCGGTAGTGATGGGCAAACTCGGTGGCTGGAAAAACTGATCATGCAGATAATCACCGGTCCATTATGAATTTGCGGGATGATGGATCTGTTGTAGTATATACTGTCGAACCTCGGTGATGGGGTGAGGAAGATCAGACAGGTTGACAAAATAATGATTCTGGAATTGACGAGCCTGGCATTGGTTCATCTGCGAACGGGATCTGGCTATGACTAAACTATGCCGGCGAAATAGCGCGGATAAACTGAATCGATCATCCACGGTTGTGATAAAGAGTTCACTCAGTATGATAATGGCCAATGACTGCCAAAGTGGTGTCTCAGTCAGTATCTTCCATCTTGGATATTTACGGCTGATTGTCTCCTGCAAGGATGGATCATTACAGAATACCACGATAAAGGGATCGTGGTCATCAGGAATCAGGTTCAGGACAGGCAGGATTTGTGAAAAGGCGGGGATCATATCCTCATAATCCGGCTGCAGATTAAGGACGATTAGGGGTTGATGGGTTTGATAGCCAAGACTTATTAGAAATCGAGCGGCCTCTTTGGCAATCTCCCGTGGAAATGGATAACATAGGGGTTCCAATTGAAGCTGATGGTGATAGATGGTGTTGATTCGTGTTTCCAAGGATTGGATAAGGTTTTCAGGCTTTACTTCTTGAGCGTGTAAACTAAGATTGTGATAGGTAGGATTCCGGTACTCAAAGGGATTGATTCTGATTTCAGCTGCGGAGTAAGAGGCGAGGAGTTCTGACAACTCGACGTCAAATGGATTCAGACTGAAAAAAATCGATGAGGCGATCGGTTGGAATCGTTGAAAAAAATCGGTCCACTCTTTGATCGAGATCGGGTCAATCGGAGGAAGCGAGATCACCTGATTAAAAAAAGGAAAAATTGAAGTGTACTCCCGTTGCGATTCAAAAGCAATCAGAATCCATTGATTGTTGGAATAGAATCGGCGGAGCGATTTCAGTAACGGGGTGAGTGGGACGGACCAAAACGGGATCATAGGCAGAAAGAAGAGGATCTCACGGCGGGGTTGAAAAAGGGATTGAAGACTATATGCCTGAGAACTAAAATTTGGATTGAAGGAAAGACTACTGTATAAGCTACGGGATGCGCGATTGGATTTAAAGAGGGCGGAGAATGGGAGCACGTTCTATTCCTTGATGACTTTTTTAAGAAGTTGGGTATACTCGTTGTCGGGATAAGTATTCAAAAGAGCTTCGAGTTGATCGTTATCGATAAAGTTCATTCGGTATGCCACCTCCTCCGGTGAGCCGATCAGAACCTCTTGGAGCGATTCCTGGAGGTAAATGAATTGGCGGACATGCTGGATGGCCTCCTTGGTTCCGGTATCGAACCAGGCAACCCCGCGGCGTAATTTAATGATAACGGCTTGCTGATCATGGAGGTAGCGATTGTTGAGATCGGTTATTTCAAGCTCGCCGCGCGGGGATGGTGTTAGCCGAACTGAATGCTCGATGACGCGTGAATCATAGCAGTATAAACCGGTTACCGCGAAATGGGAAGGGGGGGGGGATGGCTTTTCGAGGATTTGAACCGGTGTGTCGTTGGAATCGAATTGGATTACACCAAAACGTTCGGGATTACTGACATGTTTAGCGAACAGCAAGGCCCCGCTTTTAAATTCTCGGATCGGCAGCAGGTAATCGATGGGACCAAAAAAGATGTTATCACCCAAGATAAGGGTGACACTATCAGTACCGATAAAATCGATTGATGAGGTGAATCCGGGTGAAGAGGGAATAAAAAATGCTTGAGCGATACCGGCCGGACGGGGCTGAACGGCATAAGTAAGGGCGATTCCCCATTGATGACCGTTACCGAGACATCGCTGGTAAAGGCCAATGTCCCGGGGACTTGAGATTATCATAATATCCCGGATTCCGGCCAGCATCAACTGGGTAAGCGGATAATAGATCATCGGTTTACCCCCGATATCCAACAGTTGTTTGGTAATGGGGAGGGTGGCAGGAAAAAGGCGGCTGCCGCTGCCTCCGGCCAGGATTATACCTTTCATTCGCTGACTCCTTGCTTCGGTGAGGATGGATTGGAAAAGTAGTCAAGAAAACTGAGGATGCCGGGTCTCCATTCCTCAGGAATATAATCAAAATTTCCACCGCGGTCAATGATTTCCCAAAAATCAGACTGGGTTTGGAGCAGCTCCTGAATAATGGAACGGATCCGATCAGGCGCTTCATCATGCATATCTAAGGCTATTTTATGAAACGAGGGGATATTTCCATGATAGTGATAGAATGCCGCTAATCGGATCTGAGCCTTTCTGACTCCGCGCAGAGAGCGGTCTTCTTCGGTGGGATCGGCCGGGCGATCGACCGTCAAAAAAATTTCCAAAAGGGACGGGGCTCCATTCCACTGTGTCTTTTCGGCTGCTATGCAGACATCCGCCATATCATGTGCGATCGTCTCAAGGATAAAACCAATTTTCTGCTGATAAAAAAGCAATCCATAGTATTTAAGATAATTAGCGATCTCTAAGACCATCTCTGAAAATGAAGAGTTCAGTAAGGCGATTGCCAGCAATTTGTATTGATAGGCAACATTATAAGCCGTTCTTATATCGTGCGTATTCAGGGTGAAACGAAGATAGGTATTGAAGTGTTTGATGCAAAGACGCAGTGCCGGTTCATCCTGTTGGCGGAGGGCTTTCTCGGCGATAAGGCGGCTGCACATCGCCAGCATGTTGTTCAAATCTCGATTCTCATTTAAACAGTGGGTAAAAATAACTAAATAGTGCTTTAAAACCTTGTTTTCCATGAAAATCCGATGGTGCGAGATCTGGTTGATCTTGTCTGGGCTTAGCGCAACATAATCAGGATGAATGGTTTCGCTGTCAGGGATCGCGAAGAAGACGGATGGAAAGTTAGGTTTCAAATCAAAGCACGTTGTAAGTAATTCCTTGAGCGATAGCAAACAACGTAAGCCGACGGTGTTATCTTTTGTTTGAACGGCATTGAGGGCAATATCTGCAATCTGCTCAATGGCAATGACAAAGGCAATGCGATGTCGGGTGATTCGATCAGGATCCTTGAGCTGAGGCAACTGATTGAGACGATGAATGAGGGATTCGGTCATTTTAACCACGACATTTTCCGGCTTTAAAAACCTGAAAATATAGGCAAAATAGGGAATGATGAGAATCAGGCAGATGCTGAGACCAATCAGGTTGAGGAAAGCGGCAAAATGGAGAGGATAGCCGCGGGCTGTAAGGTAATAAACCCAAAGACTATATAGACCGGTTAAAATGTAGAAACTGATCACCGATAGATTGACCCGATCCTCGATAAACAGGTCAATGATACGGCTACTGTAGCGGGTTGCGGCCAACTCGACGATAATTGCCACGACCGTAATCAGTATGGCTAGCAGACCGATTACAACCTCGTTAAAGGATGAGGTCGCTTCTAGAATCTGACTGGAATGAGGAAAAACAAAAATAGATGAAAATACAAATATAAATAATACTACAAGTACAATAAATAAAAATATAGACAGTGAAGCAATGGATGCCAATCGATGTCGAGCCATTCTAATTAACCATTTTTCGGAGAGTATGATAGAGAGTTTCGTTATCAACCGGCATAGCCATGATTTGATCCTGGATCCGTTTCAATCCGGGAGGAAATGTCAGAGGGGAAGGGGTGAAAAAAAGGACCTGAGATTGATTGGGGAACTCGTGGATTTGCTGTAAAAGGGAACTGAGAGAATCGGGAAAAGGGTATTCGAGGATTAGAAGGATAGGGGGCGAATGATCGAGTTGATGGGCTAAATTATGATCTTGGGTCAGGAGGTTGGTGAAAGGCAATCGTAAAAACTTAAGCTGATTGGAAACCTGATTGAATAAGGATAACGTGTCAATTCCCAATAAGATAGATGATTGATGCGATTGGGATTGCATCAGGTGGTCCTTGGTGGCTGACTGCTGAATGTCGACAATAATGGTGGAATCGGTGTAGGATTTGGTGATCAGTTGCTTGATGTTCGAGAATTTTCCGATGAGATCATTGAGGCGGTTAGTTTGGACGGTGATTCTTTCTATGATCTCATCGTGACCATGCCGTTCATGATAGAGATCGATCAGCATCGTGATGGCGAAAAGTGGTTGTGCCATCTCATGGGCTACGGTACCCCCGAGTGCTATGGCGGTTTTAAGCTTTTCGTTTTCAATTTGCTGTTTCTGGAAGCAGCGTAGACTGATCTGATTTTTGACACGGCTGATCAGCTCGATTTTCTCGAAGGGTTTGTTGACAAAATCGATCGCTCCGAGTTCAAATGCCCTCTGCAGGTAGTCACTTTCTGTTATTGCTGTCATGACAATAATGGAAATATATCTGATTTGTTGATTGCGGTTTAGATCTTCCAAAACGTCGAATCCATTCAGGATCGGCATGCGAATATCCAGTAGTATCAGTTCGGGAGGGTTGCTGTTGATCATATCCAATGCCTCTTTTCCATTGGCGGCCTCTTGGATCGTCAGTTCCAGGTTGGACAAATAATTCCGGGCCAGAATCCGGTTGGTGACCTCATCATCGACAATCAACATATGAATAGGGGTATTAGGCATCTGATCAATCATATTTTTTAAGATAGTAATATTTCCAAGCCTGTCAACTTTTTTTTCATCGAATCGATCCAGAAAATATTTTTACCTTGATAATCCTTTTTTTTTGATTATTATTAACTGTGTGGGACAGATTGATGGATATATGCTGGATCTTACACCCGAAACCTATTGGAAGTTTATCACGAGTAACGCTGATATGCTTTTGCTTTTGGATTTCTGGTCGGATCACTGTCCGGCTTGTGGACTGATGAAATATACGTTACAGCGGACCAAACCGTTTTGGGAAACCCACATCATGCTTGCCGGCATCAATACCCGGTTTTACCCACAACTGGCTGAAATTAATGAGGTTACGGCTCTGCCGACCCTTTTGATATTTTACAACCATCGCTGTATTCACCGGATAGTTGGTGCGGTCAAACCAGACGCCTTCATGAACGCGATTCGGAACATCCTTAACGATATCAGGGAGGACAAGAATGAAGCATTCTCTCAGTATTAAAAATCATGCCAGAACTCAGGATACATCCCAAACATCCAATAATGAATTCGAGTTGATCGAGTTTATCCTCAATAATCAATCTTATGGAATCAATGTCGGGAAAATTAGAGAAGTCATCGAACTCCCTGTGAATATCTACCCCGTCCCCAAGACTCATCCCTGTCTGAAAGGGGTAACCAACATCCGAAATGAGATTATTTCCATCATTGGTCTGAAAGATTTTCTGTCAATGAGCGGCGAAGAGGATTCAAAAAAATCCAAAGTGATTATCACCGAATTCAATAATCTCAAAATGGGATTTGTGGTCGATATGGTGACTCGAATCTACCGTTTGTCATGGGAACAGGTTTCACCTCCCGATCGATCATTAGCCGGCGGGAATAATTATATCACCTCGATTATCAAGCTGGAAGACAAGATAATCCTGATGCTGGATTTCGAGCGGATTGTATTTGAGATCAATGCTTATTCTCTTAAGGAGAATCCGGTTGAAGCTGAAAAAAGCGCAATCAACCGGCGTAATAGCACGATTATGATTGCGGAGGATTCCGAAATGGTGAAGAGTATGATCGAACGCAATCTGTCTCAAGCCGGATATCAGGTTGTTGTAACATCGAATGGTATCGAAGCATTTGAATATCTGGAATCGCATCCCGACTCTCTGGATATGATCATCACGGATATTGAGATGCCGAAAATGGATGGTTATAGCCTGTGTAAAAAAATAAAAGATCATAAAGATTATAAGCGTATACCCGTGGTAATTTTTTCCTCGCTGATCTCCCCGGAAGTCAAAAAAAAGGGGGATGCGGTCGGTGCCGATGCTCAGATCGTTAAACCCGATCTGGGAGATCTGATCGCTATTGTCGATGATCTGATGTCGCGTTTTAAAAGAAGAGTTTCAGTATAGACTAATCCGGATCCTGGTTTGGGTTCTGTTCTGTACAGAACCATCCGGTTTGATTGTTGTAATGGATGGATCGTGAAGGAGGCAGAATAAAGGGAAGAGGGGTTTGCTTTAGAATGGATAAATTGAATGAAACGGATGCAGCATTATATCGAGTTTTTTTTATATAAAATAGGGATTTTGTTATTGGGTAATTTTTCCTTACCGGTATTGTGGGGTATTGGGAAATGGGTTGGCTGGATGAATTTCTATGTGTTTCGGATTCGACGCAGGGTGATTGATGCCCAATTGGCTTTAATCTATCCCGAGTGGAGCTCATCCCGGCGCCATCAGTTTATACGATGCTATCTTCAACGTCAGTTCTTTTTCTTCCTGGACTTCATTAAGCTGATGCACTTAAATGCTTCCAAACTAAAACAACGAGTCAATAATGACGGGCAGTATCAAAAATGGTGCAGCCAGGTTACTCGTGAGCGATTGATCTTTGTTGCCGGACATTTTGCCAACTTTGTAATGGGAACCCTTTATGTACATACGGCCATCCACCCGGTGGCCGGGATAGTCAAACGACAAAGTAATTACCTGATTCATCGGGACTTTTATCAGTGGATGGCCAAAAAGGGGATGATTCTTCTCGAGAATCGTCGGGATATTAAAAAAATCAGCAAGCTCGAGATTCCCCCCGACTATTCTCTCGGGATTCTGATCGATCAGGATGCGGGTCGTAAGGGTGTAATGGTTCCATTTATGGGGTTTCCAGCTTCGACTTCGCGCGGACCGGCATATCTGATTTCGAAATATCGTCTACGACCGATTATGGTGGGGATGTATCTCGAAAAAAACCTGAATTACCGGATTATACTTGATGATTTAGGGGCTCCGGATTCCGATGATCCGGAATACCTGATGGGCTGTATCAACCAACATCTTTCCGGCTTTATCGATCTGCATCCCTTGGATTGGTTCTGGCTCCATCGCCGGTGGAAAACACAAGTAAAGAGGGGTGAGGTTACTGATTAAGATCAAAATCCGATATATTCCGTTCCGACTTCTTATGGTGCGATCCATGGATATTACAAGGATCGGGAAGAAATTCAGGTAAAAAGACCTCCAAATATGTTTTAGGGCATTGAGGGGTTGCCAGCATATGGGACTCGGCGCAAACGGATCGATGGACGATATGGTTGGGCTGGGGGAAATCAACGACCGGCAGATGAGCGTGTAGTTGTTTCATGACGTCAATCCAGATCGGCAAGGCAGCGACCGTTCCGGTTCGGCCGGCTCCAAGGGATTTATTATTGTCCAATCCGACCCATACCCCATACACATAATGGGGTGAATAACCGATAAACCATGCATCCGTGTAATCGTTGGTGGTCCCGGTCTTCCCAGCCAGCGCAGGGTAGTTGAATCCCCACGAGCGAACGCTATAAGCAGTACCGTGGTTGACTACCGATTTCATCATATCGGTGATGATATAGGCAATTTCGGGCTTGATTACCAGTGTCTTTTTTTCCATTCCGCTTTTATCCCAGATTACGTTTCCGTTGGGGGCCACGATTTTTTGGATATAGATCGGTTCAGTTCGATAGCCGATGGTGGCAAATGGAATATAGGCAGCGGTTAATTCATCCAGCGTAACTACCGAGGTTCCGATCGCTAATGAAGCAACGGATTCAAGAGGACTTCTAATTCCCATCCTCTGCGCGTAATCGATGACAATCCTGGGCTTGATTTTACCGATCAGGCGGATAGAGACCAGATTTTTAGAAAGCTTGAGGGCATCTCGGAGGGTTATGAACCCACCGACCTTCTGATCATAATTCTGAGGGATCCACATCTCATTCTCTCTGATCTGGACGGCAATAGGCTGGTCAAGGATCAAACTGGCGGGAGTATAGCCGCTATCGATGGCGGCTGCATATAGAAACGGTTTAAAAGCCGATCCGGGTTGCCGCTTGGCCTGTAAAGCTCGATTAAATTCACTCAGATTAAAATCGCGTCCTCCGACCATGGCTTTGACATATCCGGTGTGGGGATCGATTAAATAGGAAGCCGATTGGATGATCTTGCTCTGGATTGCCGGATCGAGCGATTGAATCGAATCGGACGATAGGCTGTCCAAGTTCAATTTAGGGGTGATCAGGTGCTGTAGTTCATTCAAATAATACCGTGTTTTCTCTTCACATAGCTTTTGGATCTGATAATCCATCGACAGATATACCTTCAGTCCTCCCCGGTATAGATAATCATATCCGAAGTTATCTAAAATCCATCGTCTGGCGTGTTCAATATAGTAGGAGCCGACCTCCGGTTGGGTGTTCCGTGAAATGGCCGGAATAGGCGCCTGTTCGGCTGTGGTTCGTTCCGAATGGGTAATGTATCCGTTTTCTTCCATAAAGTACAATACCAGGTTCCTGCGTGCGTAAGCGCGTTTAGGGTGTCGGTTCGGACTATACAGCCCGGGAGATTGAATCACGCCCGCCAGGAATGCGTATTGAGATAAATCAAGCTGATCCAGCGGTTTTGAAAAATAATAATCAGAAGCCGCTTTGATTCCATAGACGCCGGGGCCAATGTAAATATTGTTCAAATACATGGTCAGGATTTCATTTTTGGAATAGATTCGTTCGATTTTTACCGCAGTCAACATTTCCTTGAGTTTGCGAATGATGGTCTTGCGCTGGGTCAAGAATAGATTACGGGCCAACTGCTGGGTTATTGTGCTGCCACCCTGCCCTTTACTACGGGTTGTAATATAATGGGCTATGACTTTGGTTGTTCGAAAGATATCGATTCCCCAGTGCCGATAAAACCGGTGGTCCTCAATCGATAAAACCGCTTGGATGAGTGTGGTTGGTATTTCATGATATTCAACCATCTGCCGCCGTTCCTCAAAAAACTCTTTTAGTAGGACACTGTCGGCCGAATAGATTTGGGTGGCCTCTCCCTGTTGAATGTTCTCCAGCACAACCAGATCCGGAATATCGGCGGTGATTGAGTAAAGGATACCGAACAGGGAGCCGATGGCTGCAAATAAAAAGATGATGAGTGAATGTATGATGAAATGCTTTTTAATCATAGCCAGGGTCGATCTCCCTTTAAAATCAAAATTCCATCGGTGTTGGTGAAAACCGAAGGATAGCCGGGTTAATGGTGTCTGCGGTCACGGGTCCGGATCGGATAATCCGGGGGGGGAAGCACTGCATATCCAATACGGTGGAAGGCGCTTGGGCGGGGAGTGGAAGTGAATCGATGATCGTGACATCGGCTAATTGATTGCGGCTAAATTGAGTTGAAAGCAGGTTAAGATCGTACAATTCGGGCTTTCCATGCTGGTTGGCGCTGGTGGCCGTAATTGGAAAATCAATTAGATCGAACATCGAGATCCAAAATGGATAAGGGGATTGGCGCATGGCCACTCCGGAATTTTGAGCGGTCAATATATCCGGCAGGTTGTTCCGTCGGGGGAAAACACAGGATAAGGGGCCGGGCCAAAAATGCCGAATGAACTCGATCTGCCAAGGTTCAATAACGGCATATCGAGCCGCCATTTCGATATCCCGGACTAAAATACCGCTGGGAATTCCGGGCCGCTTTTTTATCTGAAAAATCCGCTGAATTGGAATGGGATTGGTGGCGTCAGCGGCGAAAATAAAACAGGTTTCGCTGGGTGCCAGCAGGATTCCGCCATGCCTTAAAATGGCAGCGGAAGCAGCGAGATCAGGATTGATGGTTTCCGGTTGAGACATGGCGGTTCCAAATCAAAATAATAACGATCGAACCCAGGGCGGCAGCCAGGGCAATGCCCTGATTCATGGTGATCTTCCAAGGGGTTTGGATCAGATACATGGCATCCTCATAATAGCGGATGAACTCGATCAAAAAACGGAAAATAGCATAGCATAGGATCCATAACCAAAAGGCGAGACCATTAAATTTTTTAATGCGATTGATATACATTAAAAACAGAAAAAGCAGAAGGCTGAATACAGACTCATAAAGCTGAGTCGGATGGATGTGAAGATTCGGATAGATGGAGTCAGGCAGTGAGTTTTCGGGAAAACAGACACCAGTCAAACATTTGGTAGGGACTCCGAAGCAGCAGCCATTTAAAAAACAGCCGATTCGGGTAATCGCGGTACCCAAAGCCAGATAAGGAATCAACAGATCCGCGATTTTCCAGACCGGTTGGTGGTGGCGATAGAGGTAGGTAATCCCTAAAATCATAGCTACGATGACACCGCCATACATATTCATTCCTTCAATGCCGATCAGTTTTCCTTGTTGAAATGGATTAATGATGGCTAGCCAATTATCGCTGAAATCGCTCCAATGAAAGATGACATAGAATAAACGGGCTCCAATGATTGCACCCAGCATGAGTTGAATGGATAAATCATAGATAACGGCCGGTTTGATTCCGATCCGCTCGGCTTGTCGACCGCCCAGTAGAATGCCGACAAGAAAAGCAACCGCCAACATGAATCCGTATGAGCGGACATCAATCGGCCCAAGTTTGAATAAGATTGGGTGCATAGGTTCTCCTGTTACCAGTGGATTTTAAGATCTTTGGCCGCCTGGGCCTCATTCAGTTTCCGGATAGGGGTGTTTAGAGGAGCCTGGAGCAGAGTTTGGCTGTCCTCGCGGGTGATGGCGATCAGAGTTTCAATGAAAGAATCGAGGGTTTGACGGCTTTCGGTCTCGGTCGGTTCAATCATCAGTGCTTCCGGGACAATCAGGGGGAAATAGATGGTCGGCGCATGGAATCCGTAATCGAGCAGACGCTTGGCGATATTCAGGGTTTTGATCCCCTGGGATTTATAGTTGCGCGCGGAAAGCACAAACTCGTGCATGCAGTCGGAAGGATAGATCAGATCGAAGTAAGGCTCAAGTTTCCTCATCATATAATTGGCATTGATGATTGCGGTCCGGCCGGCTTTAGCCAATCCTTCGGACCCCAGCATTCGTATATAGGCATAGGCACGCACCATCACGCCAAAATTTCCCCAGAAATTCATGACTTTACCGATGCTTTTGGGTCGGCTGAAATCGAAGGCCAGGTGGTTTTGGTCATGAACGATTCGGGGAATAGGAAGATAGGGAATCAAGCGCGATTTGACTCCGATAGGGCCCGCTCCGGGACCTCCACCGCCATGGGGGGTGGAAAAGGTTTTATGTAGGTTATAATGGACAATATCAAAACCCATATCGCCGGGACGGGTTAATCCCAGCAGGGCATTCAGATTGGCTCCATCCATATACAAAAGAGCCTGATGGTGATGGACGATTTGGCTGATTTCCTTGATTCGGGTTTCAAACAGTCCCAGGGTATTGGGATTGGTTATCATAAACATAGCGGTTTGATCGCTGATTTTGGCTTTCAGGGCATCCACATCGACCAATCCGTCCGGACCGGATTTGATTTCAACGACGTTAAAACCAGCCATCATCACCGATGCGGGATTGGTGCCGTGAGCAGAATCCGGGAGGATGACTTCCGTTTTGTTCAAACCCATTTCCTCGAAATAGGCCCGTGCTACCAATAAGGCCGTCAATTCACCCTGGGCACCGGCCGCGGGCTGAAGTGAAACGGCATCCATTCCGGCGATTTCGGACAGATAGGTCTCAAGCTCACTCATCAATTGCAGCGGGCCCTGAATTGTTTCGGCGGGCTGGAGAGGATGGAAATCGGCATACATCCCGGCAATCCGATCATTAATTTTGGGATTGTATTTCATCGTACATGATCCCAGTGGATAAAAACCTAAGTCAAGGTGGTAATTTTTGTTGGATAGAGCGGTAAAATGACGGACAATCTCCGGTTCGCTGATTTGAGGTAACCGGGGCGGCAGAGGGTCCAGCATCGATGTGGGGAGCATCGTATCGAGCCGCTGCTCGGGGACCGATAAGGGAGACAGGCTGAGTCCGGATTGACCGGATTGATTCATATCGTTAAGCAATCGGGTATACATGGACCACTCCTGATTAGTGTTGAGGTAGATCACTGAGAAAACGGATGAATTGATCCATCTCGTGACGGTTTCGCTTTTCGGTGACGGCGATCAAAAGATGGTTCGGATTGGAATCATCCACCGGATGAATTCCAGCCAGCAGGCCGTGAGGGATCGCCTCGCGGATGATCGATTCAGCCGGAATGGGAGTTTCCACCAGGAATTCTTTAAAGAAAGGACAGGCATAGGCCAGGGTGAAACCGGGTATGGCGGTTATCTTTTGCATGAGATAGTGACTGTTCTGCAGCGATTGATGGGCCATCTTTTGAAGCCCGTCCTGCCCGAGACTAGCCAGAAAAATAGTGGTTGCCAGAGCGTTTAAGGCCTGGGCGGTACAAATATTGGAGGTGGCTTTGGAACGCCGAATATGCTGTTCACGGGTTTGCAGCGTGGTCACGAAACCGACCCTACCCTCGCTGTCCTGAGTCATGCCTGCGATTCGTCCCGGCATCTGCCGAATATAGTTCATTTTGGTCGCCAAAACCCCGCAACTAGGTCCCCCCAAATTTAAATTGTTCCCCAGGCTCTGCCCGTCAGAGGTCATGATATCGACTTGATAATCACCCGGCTTCTTCAGGATTCCCAACGAGATCAGATCGGTGTTCATAATCAGTAAAATAGGGGATGGGGCAATCGCTCGGATCATATCCATCTCCTCTAAAATACCGTAATAGTTCGGTGACTGGACCACAATTGCCGAAACGTCGGCCAGGGATAGACCGCGGAAGGAGTCGGCATCCAGCCGACCATGAGGTGCCGGCAATTCCCGGATATCGAGCTTCAATCCGCGATTATAGGTATCAATGACCTGCTTGATATGGGGATGCAGGCTTCCGGCAATATAGATCCGCTTTCCGGGTTGGAGACGTTCCGCCATCAATACAGCCTCGGCCGTGGCGGATGCACCATCATACATGGATGCATTGGCGGCCTCCATATGCGTCAAATCACAGATCAGGGATTGAAACTCAAAATAAACCTGAAGTGTACCCTGACTAACCTCGGGCTGATAGGGCGTATATGCGGTATAAAATTCGGATCGCGAGGTCAGGAAGGGTATGATGGCTGGGACAAAGTGATCATAGCTTCCCCCGCCGGCAAAACAAATCAATTCCTGGGTACTCTGTGATGATTTAAGCTGACGGCGAATAGTCTTTTCAAGCTCATATTCACTCAATGGATCGGGCAGATTTAAGGCCCGATTCAACCGAAACTCTTCGGGGATAGCCTGGATCAGATCCTCAAACGATGTTCGTCCAATGGCTTTCAGCATCTCGTGCTGAACCGGTTCGGTATTAGGGATAAATGGCATAAAACACTCCTGCTGTTTGGCGGTTTATACCGTGTTCAAATCGGATGGGCTTAATCCCATGATCACTCCGGACAATGGAATCCGTTTGCTTTTGGCATCATAGTATACGAATAAACCAAAGGATTGTCAACGAAATTTTGGATAATCCGGATAAGTGGCTTATTCGGGAGGGGTAATCCGGATCCCCTCATTCTCCCAATAAGCACGAAGCAGAAGCGTATCCGACTGAATGTGATAAGGTTCCCCTCGAATAAGGCTGTCTCGGGTTATGGCTCCATAATCAATCCGCCGATTCCGATTATGATCTACAAAGGTCATCAGCAAATATTGTCCGGGAGGAATCCCATGCCAGGTAAATTCGGAATTGATAAAGTCACCCTTATAAAATAAAGGGGTGTGATCCGGAAGTGATATCAGACACAGTTTTAGATCCGGGGGCGGCGGTGTGATCAAGTGTCCCGAAAGGGTGCTGAGGCTTTGAGGGTCAATGATGCTGATTTGATGATGACTGTCGTTCAGCACGGTATCGATCCTGGATAGATGCACAATCAGTTTAATCGATTTGGCATCGGTTCGGATCGGACATTGCAGATAATGGGGTTCGATCATTATCAGTTCCGGTTCTAAAGTATCCTGCTCGATGATCATGGTCACTAAGTCTTGACGATGAGCGATTACCGGAAAGTTGAAAAGAAGGTTCAGAGTATCGCCATTAGCCAGCCGATCCGGAATGGGATGAAGAAGCTGACGGGGGATGCTGACTGTATCACCGGGAGATGGTTGGAACAGCGTGTCGATTCTGAAAGGCTGATGACGATCGCTTACTCCCTCCAATCGAATTGAAAGGGAGTCAAGCCTGGGATTCAAACTATCAAGAAACCAATAAATTCGATTGTCAAGCAAAACCATCCGGGGGATCGGTGGAGTGAGTTGATGAATCGGCTGAGTGAAGGAGAATTGAAGGATTGAATCGGATTTGGGGGTTATCTGCTGGAGTGAGATAGAATCACGAGGTTGAAAGAGGCTGACGGAAATCGGAATAGGGGAGGGCTGAAGTGAATGATGAAAAACGCTCAGATTTTCATCCGGATCAGGAAGATTATTGGAATTATTATCTTGAAAAGCAATGAGATCATAGAATTGATCAGGATCCAGAAAACGAAAAAGGAAACGTGGATCGGCCTTGTTCCAGCGGTGGATCCAGATAACGGAATCCTTGATCTGTTCACCTGATACCACGGATTTCAATAGTGCGAGTTTGATCTGATCGGGATCGGTGATTCTCATGACTGGGAAGAGTGTTCCCTGGATCGTTCCATCCGGTATGAGGCTTGAATCTCCATAGGCCAGCATGATCGGATTAGGTAGCCGGTTGGAGTGAAGGTCTGAAATCTTGTCGGAAAGATTGATATAGAAGGCATAATCGGGTTTTTGGGTAAAATCGATGTGAATCCGGTTGGCTTTGATGCGGGTTTTGAATGGGTTGCCGGGTGGAAAGATTCGGATGGAGCCTGCCACACTGATCGGATCGAGACGTTCTGAAAATTCGAGTATCAGTTCGGTTTGATGAAGCGGTGTCTGTTCATTCGGAATGGAACTCAATAAGGTGGGGGGAGTTTTATCTTCCGGGCCTCCGGGTGGAGGAGCCATTTTGGCACACGTCATCCCCACGATGATGGCCAAGACCATGAAAATGGATGCTTTAGAGTTGAGAATCGGTTTGATTATGATGCAGCTCCTTGAATAATTGAAAGTAATGATTGGCTTTTTGGTCATCCCGGATCTGCTGGTAAGAATGGGCAAGATACCAGATAACGGAGGATTTTAATTGCGAGTTGGATTGAAGCCCTTCAAAGATTGGGATTGCCCGGGAATAATCATGTAGTTCGAATAGCACGGTGGCCAACTGATATTGAATTTTGACACTGTCCTTCTCGTATTGGAGCGCACGCGAGAAGCTCTGCCTGGCCTGTTCAAGCAATCCATGCTTTTTTTCGACAATGCCCAGCCAGTAAAGATAGATCACCTTGCCTGATTCCATGTTGACTGCCTTTTGAATATAGTCCAGCGCCCGATGGAAATCCCCCTCCTCATAGAGGATCCGGCTGAGAACAAAGAAATATTTGGAGTTGGGAGTCTTCGTTTTGATGCGCTGCATGACCAGGGATGAAGCATCCCGGTATTTCTTCAGATTGGTCAGCAATTTAATCTTTTTAAAAAACAGGTCGTCTTCCGTATAGATTCCCTGACTCAGGCTCTCAAGCTGGATCAGGGCCTGGTTCCAGTTTTTGTGCTCTAAATAATACCAGTAGCGCTTTTCAGGATCCTGAGGAATCGACGTAGAATTGGATCCGCCTCCCCCGGAAGGAGAATCATTACCACAGGGTAGATTGGACTTAGCCGTCCGTGATGTGAAAATCGATTTGATTTCATCGATGGGATTAGGGGTAGATTCCATTTAGGGAGAAATGACCTTTCGATTGATGTATTCAACAATTTTGTCCTGATCGGGAATGGATATCTCGATAAAATGGAGCGCGATCAGGCAGCGGTCAGGATCGATGGGATGGGGAAACCGGCGGACCGGCTTGCCGAGAAACGGAATCGGATCTGAATTTTCAGTAAGCAGTAGTTCACCATAGATATACTCGTTGGGAATGGTGGGTGTATCGTTTGAAACGGAAAAGAGAAGTCCTCCTCCACTGATATTGTAAATATGGCTTTTGGCTTTTGACTCACTGATCTGAATGGTGTTTGATCCGACCAGGATCGATTGATACCAAAAGCCGGCACTCAGGTCAAGTCGGAAAAATTCACGTTGATTTGATGGTGTCATAGATCGGTCACTTTTTATATTTGGTGCGGAGTATGATGATTTCTACCCGGCGATTTTTTGACTGGTTCAGGGGCGATGTGTTGGGAAGCAACGGACGGTATTCGGCAAATCCCATGGCGGAAAACCGTTCGGGAGGCAACTGACATCGTTCGATAAAAAACTTAACGACATTGGTCGCCCGGATGGCGGATAATTCCCAGTTGGAAGGAAAACGAAGGGTTCGGATCGGAATATTATCGGTATGTCCCTCCACCTGAATATCATAAGGGGTGTTCTGAATTATGGGAAATATTTTGAATAGAAATCGTTGCCCGGCTTGGAGGATCTCGGCCCGGCCGGACTGAAAAAACATGGATTCCGAGGCTGTGATGGTTACACCCCGATGGTCGATTTTCATCGATATGTTCTTTTGAAGCTGCTGCTCCTGAACAATATCGGTAATCTGATTGAGAACCTGGTTGAGATCGTCGAGCTCTTCCAGATTGATTTTGCCTTTCAGTCCCAAAGAATCTCTCATCTGGATCAGTTGCCGCTCTTCACGGCTGACCTCCTTTTGGCCGAATGTCTGGGCCATTCCCTCGATGAACGAATCGACCGTGGCCTTGCTGAGGGTACTCATCGCGTACATCAGGATAAAAAAGACCAGGAGCAGTGTCATGACATCGGCATAGGTTGTGAGCCAGGGCTCATCCTCAGTGGGATGACTTTGAATCAGATTTCGTTTTTTCTTTTCCATGATCAGGTGTTTTTGGGTGTGGTTCTAGGAACATAGTGAGATTTTCGCATTTCGGGCGGGAGAAACGCGTTGAGCTTTTTCTCGACGATTCGGGGATTGACTCCCTGTTGGATCAAAATAATACCTTCGATCAGGATGACCGATAAGAGCAGTTCGGTATCGGTCATTGACCTAAGTTTTTCAGCGATTGGGATACAGATCAGGTTGGCGAGTAGGGCGCCATAGAAGGTTGTGATGATGGCAACTCCCATGGAAGGGCCCAAAGTCTCGGGAGATACACCCACCGTGCCCATGCTCCGTAACATCGCGACCAATCCGATCAGGGTTCCTATCATGCCAAATGCCGGAGCCAGCTTGGCCATCGTTCTGAAGATCTGCTCCCCTTCACTATGCCTGACTTTCATGTATTCAGTTTCGGTTTCAAGCACATCCCGGATCAACTCCGGAGGGCTTCCATCAATCACCATCTGAAGGCCGACTCGTATCATACGGTTCCGTATCCGCTGAAGATCGGTTTCCAGGCTCAATACCGAATTCTGCCTGGCTTTTACAGCCAGACTGATCATGAGATTGATGTATTTATTGTATTCGCTTTTTTCACTCTTGAAAATGTTGGTCAAGACTGTAAAGACCTTGATGACGCGAGGCAATGGATAACTGATGAAGGTGGCCGCCAGAGTTCCTCCGAAGGTAATCATCATCGATGGAACATCGATAAAAATCCGGTAGCCTCCCTGATTCAGAATGGCGATGAACATCAGTAAGGTACCGGATATGATTCCTATGACTGTACTTGACATTATACCCCCTGGTTGGGTTGAAAGACTATCTGATTTTCGACTAGCTGGAATTGACCGGATGATACTTCCTCATTGAGCGTCAAGTAATGGTTTTTCATTTTTATTAGGATACCCGGATGAGCGGTTTTTTTGACCACAACCCGGACTGAGTCGGAATAGAATCCGAATTGACGAATATGATTGAGTTTGCCAAGATAGAGTTCCTTTTGGTTATCCAATTGCAGTCTGATAAACTGTAATTGCGCCATTTTCAACAGTGAATCGGAAGGAAAACCCGAACCGGTATCGATCAAATAGTGTAGGTAGCAGCAGCGTTCAATCGATTGGCTGACCCAGTCCGGATAGTTCCAGTCGGTATGATCCTCCAGAAACTGGAGACTTTTATCCGTAGATTTAATCTGGAGCATGATTTGCTGGAGATGGGTCTTAAGATCTTCAAATTCATGAACCAAAAGGGGATGAAGACCGACAACGATCTCGGATTTGACGATATCCGCCGAACCGAGGAAACCGGTTACAAGGCCTTGGTAGGCCATGATTTTGCCACCGGTGATACGACAATTCGAATGTATCCCGAAAATTTGCTCGAAGCTCATGATCGTACACCGAACCAACTGGTAATGAAATTGGATCGAGGACGCAGCAATCATCCGAGTATCCATGGCTCCGCCGACAGTTATACTTCCACCGGCCTGAAGATAGGCCTTACCGAAGCCGATAACCTGTCCATCAACCTGAATATCCCAGTCCGAAATCATGGTGGCACCCTCTACCACCCCTTCAACGTGGATATCTCCCGCGGCTCTTAGGGTTACAGAGATCGGAACGTCCCCCTGAATCAGCACGTCGCCGTCAAAGTTAAGCTGTGCGGTTGAATCGGTCGGGCTGATACGATGAATTTGATAGGGTAAAAGGAACAGACGATGGCCATCGAAACGAAAAAATCCGTCATGTTCCGCTTTTAAAATGGTTTCATCGGCTTGGGGAATGATCCGGATTCCTTCCCCAATCATCTGGTCAATTCTTAAATCCTGTTCCGGAAGGGTTGGATCGGCGGCACCATCAGGGGTGTCCAAGAAAATGGAACGGCTGATACTTGCCAGGATCTGTCCTGCGGTTACCTTGATTTTTATCCGTTCTCCCACCTCAATTTTGCGGTTCCGATCAAGCAAGAGCCTGATCTCAACCTGACCGGATACGAGTGGATTATGCATCAATACGACGATCCGGTGATGAGGAAAATTGGAAAGAATCCAGAAGTCAAGCTGTACCGGCTTAATGGTCGGCACGAATCCCTGTTGTTGAATGTAGGCGAATAACACTCCTCCGGTAAGCTGATTGCGAATGGAGAGGGGGAGAGGCTCGATCAGCTTAATCATGACTGTACTACGATCCGCCGACGGAATGACGGAAAAGTAGTTGGATAGGAGGTGAAGAGTTTCCATGCCGGTTCGTCCTTTTTTCTGTACTATATAGTATTCGACGGATTTGATTTGAAAATTGAGATTTTTCGAAAAAATTGGAGTAAGACTGTACCGAAAGTAAACAATGAGCTTATCCAGACCGGGATTTGCAAGAGAAAGCGAATAGCCGGAATGGGCGAGGTCTTGAGTTTGAAAATTGGAATCACATCCCATCCGGTAATGGGGATTCGAGACAGAGAATGAGGATTGCTTCCATCCAGACTAATGACCCCCGCTGCATAGGTATAGTAGCGGGATGCTTTTTCCCGGATCGAGGTGTTGACATGACCGAACGGATAAGAAAATCCGGATATGGGAGTCGTTAGGATCCGGCGGAGATGCTCATAAGACGTTGACATAGCGTGATCCTGTTCCGAGGCGTTCATGATGAAAAGACTCCGGTGATTGGTGGAGTGAGATGCAATTTCCCATTGACTGTCGCTCAACCGACGAAGTTGATTTTCATCCAGATGGCGGGATCTCTTGCCATCCAGATTGGCATCCCAGGTATTCCATTTCCCGATAAAGTCGGTCGGAATAAAAACGGTGGCATGATAATCCAGTGAAGTCAATAATGGCCATGCGTAATCCATCAGATCGGCATACCCGTCATCAAAAGTGATGGCCACCTTATGGCGGGACGGCGACATCAGATAATCGATCAGCGTGACACCCTGAAGACCTCGTTGTTTCAGGTACCGCATCTGACGTTCAAAAAGCCTTGGACTAACCCGTGAGGGATGAATCTCCCATTGAGGAGTCACCTTATGATAGAGTAATATCAAAACGCCTCACTGGGCGGAGTTGGAGTAAATTTCAGTCGGAGTTGGGTTTCAACATACAGTGGAACCAATCCCTTTAATGGAGCGTTGAAACGTGCCAGTTGTTTAACCAGGGTTGAATTCAGATAGATGTATTCGGCTCTCGGCATCAAGAAAACCGTTTCCACTTCCGGCATCATCTGTCGGTTCATCAAGGCCATCTGGAATTCATATTCGAAATCGGACAAGGCCCGTAATCCTCGAATAATGGCTTGAGCCTCAATCTGCTTAACAAAATTAACAATCAGACCCGCATTGGTGTGAACCTGAACCCTGGGATTTCCGCTGACGATTTCTCGAATGATGGTGAGACGTTCTTCACAGGTGAACAATGGAACTTTAGTAGGATTAATCGAGATGGCAATGTGGACAATGTCGAAGATTTCCAGGGCTCGCTTGACCAGATCCAAATGACCGTTGGTAATCGGATCGAAGGTCCCTGGGTAGACACAGCTTTTCATTTAATCTCGCTTTGGAGTATCGTTATCATGGATTGTCCGGACTTCCGGCTGGTCACGTTAAATTTCGAGGACAGGTCATTCCGGGATAAAGAAAGAGCGACGGGGTGCTCAAAGATAATACGCCCCTTGCTCCTCAGATGGCGTTTGCAGTCAAGGATAACCGTAAGGATCGGCATCCGGTCATAATCCCGGTAAGGAGGATCGATAAAAATCGTATCAAACTGTAAATCGGTTGACGTGATAAATTGAATAAAGTCGGTGTGAACGATTTGATACTGGTGTGCTGGAATTCGGCAGTGATCGAGATTGGTTTGTATCAAGCTGATGGCATAAGGGGATTGATCGACCAAACAACAAAAGTCGGCTCCACGGCTGATGGCTTCGATTCCGAACGCGCCGGTGCCGGCATAGCCGTCCAAAACCGTTTCACCTTCCATGGTTTGACCGAGCAAATTAAACAACGATTCACGCAGCCGATCGGCCGATGGTCTGATTCCCTTTCCATCCAAAGAATTCAGCCGATGCCCTTTCAATTCACCGCCGATAATCCGCATCAGAATTCACACGCCCACTTGATTCAAATGATAATCCATTGATGGATCCAGGGTATAACGGTATGATCGATCCATGGAATGGATAGGATTCCAAAATAGGTTAGAATCAGTCCTATGCCCGTCAAAAAAAGCAGTCCAATAATAATAAACAGGATGATGGACAGCCAACCCGATCGGGATTGGGCTTTTTGATTCCGGATCGATCCGTCGGATTCCAAAAAATTAATTGCTTTGTGAATCATAACAATGAGAATGCTCCGATAAAGCTTTGCAATTTATCATGATTGTCCAGTTGGGACCGGATTCCATCAGACAGTGTCAGGTAATCCATGATGTCAATGGCTAAAAAATCCTTTGCCATCTGGTTTTTTAGAACGGGGCGGATTATCGTCTGCATCTCGAAATCCCCGCAGAAAACAGCCAGATCGAAAAGATCAGGTTGCAGATTATAGGTGAATAGCTGATCATTGATTTCCTGTCCCAGTTGATCGCTCGGGCAGGCCGGCAGTGTAAAATAGTGCTCCGTCTGGTGGTTGTACCAGCAAAGAATACTGAATGATGAGCAATGACCATGAACAAATAGAAGATTCCGATCGAATAGTGGCGGGTTTTTCTCTTGGATGGTATGAAACAGCCGCTGAATTGTCAATCCGACAAATGAAAGAGAAAGATCATGACGCAGTGCGATATCGTTCAGGCTATCCAAAATCTTATGGCGGAGAAAATAACAGTCGTAATGGTGGGGATCGGATTGGATATCAAGCCGGCAAAATTGATGAAAAGCTTTGGGGGGTGAATTGGTGAAGAACTGAGCGGTCCATTGATTGAAATGGGCTTGCTCCTGCTCGGGTATTATTTCATTCAGTGTAAAATGACTGTGAAGGATGGTGTTGATGGGAAGGCCGATACTGAGCCGTCCGGAGGAAAGCGGTAGGTAATGGCTCAATTCCAGAATACACGAATCGAATTTATCGATATCGGGCTCCACCCCATCCTTCAAAATGCCGGCATAGGGCAACGCCGCTAATCCGGTTATCCGCTTATGATGGTCCATCCCGATCAGAGAGACATCATCGGTAGTGATTTCAAGACCCAGTTGATAACGATTGGTTTTTTTCATAAATAATAATGGGGGAAGAACCTATACATTTCTTCCCCCTTGATTTGGTTAGGTCTGTACTTACTTAGACTCGGCCCAGTTCGGCTTTCCGTTCGCGACTTTACCATGCCCGTATAAGCATTGAATGGTATACTCTTTGGGGTTGATTTCGATATACTTGGTCCGCGTGGTGTCGATAAAATCAAGTTCCAATAACGCAGAATCCGGAGTGGAAGGATCAACCGTCAGTGTATCTCGTTTAAGTTTGATCACATAGGTGGCTGAATCCAGAGGGCAAAAATTGATTTTGGAAATCTCACTGACATAATCCTTTAGATCATCGAAATCATCCGTATAGACGGATTCTTTGGCAAAATAAAGGCTTTCTGCCTGGGCAATGATCATGATGTTTTGATGACATTTATTTTCCATTCGGCGCTGGAATCCGAGCTTCGGGATAACCAGTGTAATAAAAACGCCAACGACAAGAATCACTGCGATTATCTCGACAATATTGATAGTGCCTCTAACTTTTTCAGACATGTTTTCCTCCTGTTTATGGGTCGTTTCGGTTTTAAGATAGTATAAAATATTTGATTGGATTTGTCAATATATTTTTAGGGCGTCGTTGAATTTTCTTGATCGGTGTGCCTAACAGGCATAGACCCGGAATAGACGGGGGAGACGAAGAGTAACGATGCTGTAGCCAACGTTCGCCGTCAAGGTTGTTTGAAAGCGGTACAGCCTTGAAAAAAGGAAGGGTGTTTCGATTGAAAAAAAATTATTTGACAATCGCTATGAATTGTCCCATATTGAAATGGACTCAGAAAGGTAATTAAGGATTCAATGGAGTGTTTAATACCCTCGGGAGCCGCGGTATTCAAGCACCATAGGCCTCCATGTGGGTCTTTCCGAAGGATAGTGATTGAAGTATTGAGTGTACGGCCGATTGATTATAGCTTGTTGAAAGATTGGATGATCGATGAAGAAGGATATCAGGAAATGGCTTGATCTATGGCGCAATTGATTGTGGGGATTGGTGATGCCAAGATGTCGAAACTGCCGGTGGATCAGATTATCACCTATTCTTTGGGATCGTGTTTGGGAATAACGATATATGATCCCGGATCAAAAATCGGCGGCATGATTCATTTAATGCTGCCTGATTCCGGTATTGAGAGTTTTAATCGAACCATTAATCCTTACAAATACGTAGATACAGGTATTCCGCTGATATTCAATCAGCTCCAGAAAATGGGCCTGGATCGGAAACGGGCGGTTATTAAGGTGGCGGGAGCCTCCCAGTTACTAGATAGCAAGGGAATATTCAATATCGGGAAGAAAAATTACGAAGCCCTACAGACCATACTGGCAAAAGATCAATTGCGGATTACAGCATCGGATATCGGAGGAACCATCAACCGGACCATGACGCTAAATATCGATACCGGCCGGGTAGTATTAAAATGTAGTAATCAGGAGATCAAGGATTTATGATATCTAAGCATGAAATCATTCGCCGAATTGATCGGATTGCCGCCTTATCCCCGGTAATGACGCGGATTCTCGAGAAACTGAATCAGCCTGGGCTAAAAATAGCAGATCTTGAGGTGCTGATTCGGATGGAACCTGCCTTGATACTTAATATTTTGAAAGAATGCAATTCTCCGATCTGGGGGCGATCCCGCAAACTAACCAATCTGAAAGAGGCTATTGTCTATCTGGGATTAAATAAGATTAAGACGGTGATTATGTATAGCTGCTTTTTACCCTATATCAATATGCCCTATCCGGGATATGAAGATCGGAATGGAGAATTATGGCGTCACTCGATGGGGGTATCAATCCTGGCTGAGGAAATCGCGGGATGCTCTTCCGGCCTTGATCCTCACAGCCTGTTCCTGAGCTCGGTTTTTCATGACATTGGAAAAATGGTTTAAAGCCAATATGTTCTACAGCATAATAATTCAATCCGGGAGAAAGTATTTGGGCAGAAGGTCAGTTTCGTGCTGGCCGAACGAGAGATTTTCAGCATCGATCATGCTGAAATAGGTGCCATGCTCCTCGAAAAATGGAATATGGACGAAAAGATAGTCCAGGTCGTCCGCCACCATCATCAGGTTCAAGCGGTTGAGCCTGACGAATTGCTGTATACCGTGAGCTTGGCTAACGAAATCGCCAATTCGATCGGCTATGCTCCTTTTTATGGATCAGAGGGATCAGGCCAATTGGATTTTCTCATCGAGACGATGAACGTCACTGAATTGGAAATTCAGACCTGGATTGCCCGCTTCACCGACCGGATTCGACAGATTGAAAGCAGTATTGTCGGTGAAGATGCTTCTTTTCCAGCACCCGGTTACGTTTAGGATTGCTCAAGTTTAGATTGAATTAGGCGATAGGCCTCGGACAGGTGAGAAGCATCCTTGAGGCCCCCCTGAGCAAACCCGGCTTTTCCGCCGCCGTTTCCCCCGCATACTCCAATCACATCTTTCATGAGATTTCCAGCATGGAAAACCCCGGAACGAGTCAGATTTTCCGATATGGAAATGATAATGGGTGTCGAGTTTTCCTGTGGAGAGGCCAGAATGACGAGCGAGTCTCCCAGCTTTTGACGGAAAAAATCGGAAGCTTGACGGAGGTGTTGAATATCCAAACCATCCAAACGCGTCATAAGAACGCTGATGCCCTGAAATGATTTGGCTTCAGGAAGGATCTCTTCCAGCTTTTGGAGCGCCGAGCGGGATTTAATTTTTTCGAGTTCTTTGGCCAGCTGATGGTTTTCATCCAGCCGCAGCTGTATCTGAGAAATGATCTGATGGGACGGAGCATTCAGCAAATGAGTCATTTGCTGTATTATGACCGATTGGCTTTGGAACAAGTCCAGGGCGGCAAATCCGGAGCAGGCCTCAATTCTCCGGATTCCGGCCGAGACGGCACTCTCACTCAAAATCTTGAATGCCCCGATCTCCCCGGTTTGATTGACATGGATACCCCCGCACAGCTCCCGACTGATCTCCGGAATGGTGATGACCCGAACCGTGGCATCATACTTTTCGCTGAACAGCGCCATCGCCCCGGACCGTTTAGCCTCTTCCAGATCCATGGTGCTGACACTTACGGGGGTGGCACTCATGATGTAGGTATTGACTTGATTCTCGATACGGTGCAGTTCATCGTCAGACAGAGCCTGAATATGGGTAAAATCGAATCGCAGGCGCTGGGGATCAACCTGCGAGCCGGATTGATGAACATGATCTCCCAGAACGATTCGTAATGCGGACTGCAGTAAGTGAGTAGAGGTGTGATGACGCGCAATATGCTTCAGACGGACCGTATCGATCTGGGCTGAACATTCCGGATCGATGATTTCACCCTCGATCGTCCCACTATGGATGATTCCTTCCATGCTTTTCCTGACATCCGTTACATTAATTTCAAAATTCTGACCCCGAATCCAGCCGGTATCCGCCACCTGGCCACCTGATTCGGCGTAAAATGGGGTCTGTTCCAGGATAATTTCGATCAGATTTTTGTCAACCAGCCGGAAGCGACGGATTTGAGTGTTTAGCGATGGGGTCTGATATCCCTGGTAGTCAGAGTGAGTCCCATTAGAAAGAACATTCCAATTGTCTCCCTCCTGGAATAAAAATTTTCCTGATTTTCGGGAGAGTTCCTTTTGCTGATTCATCAGTTGAGTGAATCCTTCCAAATCGACCTCCATCTGGACTTCGGAAGCCATCAATTGGGTCAGGTCGATCGGAAATCCATAGGTATCATAGAGGGTAAAAGCATCGTTTCCGCTGATTCGGGGCTGATGATCGCTAAGGACTTTTTGGCTGATACGATTGAAATGATGGATTCCCTGACTTAAGGTATTAAAGAATCGCTGTTCTTCATTCTGAATGATATGCTCGATATGAGTCTGTTGTTGAACCAGTTCCGGATAAGCCTCTCCCATCATATCGACCAGAGGTTGGACCAATCGATAAATGAAAGGTTCCTTCAAGGAGATAAGATGCCCAAAGCGGGCCGCTCGGCGTAGCAGACGCCTCAGGACATAACCACGGCCGTCGTTGGATGGCAGGGCCCCATCTGCAATGGCGAATCCCAGGGCCCTTATGTGATCGGCAATCACCCGAAAGGGGATCCCGGGGGTTCCAGCTTGGCACGGAAATCCGACCATCTCTTCCAGATGCTGAATGATCGGCCAAAACAGATCGGTATCGTAATTGGTTTCACGATCCTGTACAATCGAGGTTAAGCGCTCCAGTCCCATGCCGGTATCGACATGGCGGGATGGTAAATCTGCCAGGCTGCCGTCCGGCAATCGGTTATACTGAATAAAAACCAGGTTCCAGATTTCGCAAAAGCGTTCTCCATCATCATTAACCCTGGGGATTGCACCCGGGGTGGCGAAACGCTCCCCCCGGTCAAAATGGATCTCGGAGCATGGGCCACATGGGCCTGTTTCTCCCATCTCCCAGAAGTTTTCCTTCATCCCGAATCGGGAAATATGAGATGGATCAATATCGGTCTGGGTGCGCCACAACTGTTCCGCTTCATCATCGTCCTGATATACGGTGGCATATAACCGATCTTTGGGGAGACTCAGAGTCTGCGTCAAAAACTCCCAGGCATAACCGATCGCTTCACGCTTGTAGTAATCGCCGAATGACCAATTACCCAGCATCTCAAAAAAAGTATGATGCCGTCCATCCCGTCCAACCTCCTCCAGATCGTTATGCTTTCCACTGACGCGGATGCATTTCTGGTAATCGACAACCCGGGGATGTGCCGGAAGTTCTTTGCCGAGAAATATCGGCTTGAATTGATTCATCCCGGCATTAATGAATAAAAGGGTGGGATCATTCTGAGGAATAACTGGAGAACTGGGAATCCAGGTATGCTCTTTATGAAGAAAATAATCCAAGAAGTCTTGGCGTAACATTTTTCCTGTAATCATGGGAATTCCTTTCCGACTGGGTAACTAAACGTTTATCATAGAATGGCTAATTTAAAAAAAATAAAGTCCATGTCAAGTCAATTTTATGCTATCATCCAATGGTAGAGGCTCCGGTTTACCTTCGGTATTATCCGGTTTCTGTTCCGGTTGGCCCAAAGGATAAACCTTCAGTTCGCAGAATATATCCGATATAAAGAAGGGTATTGAAGCTGTATGATAGCGAGGTGGCCGCAGCTATACCCTCAATCGAAGCCGAAAAGAAACGGTGGATGATCCAGTATAGAGCAAAACTGGTGATCAGAGTCAGTGAATCGAATCCAACCGCCAAGCTGCGCTTTTTTTTTAGCATGAGATAGCCGAATAGGATCTCTCGAATACCATAAAGGAGTAATCCCGGGAGTAGATAAAAAAGCGCGGTTATACCCGGTTCATAGTGTGGAAAAAATTGATGGATAAAACCCGGTGTGATCTGATAGACAATCAGCCCCAAAATGATGGCAGTAATGCTATAGATCAGAATCTGACGGCACATTTCGGCATGGATCGAACGGGAATTGGTGCGGAGAGAACCCCAATCCGTCAGATTTACGCGCTGCAGCACTCGCGGCAACATCAAAAATAGACTCCCGGATATGAAACATAGATAATAATACCCACAGGCTAACGGGGTATAGAAAATCCCAAGAATCAGGCGATCCAGGGTAAGAATCAGCGAAGAAATCCAGCCGGACAGGGTCATGGGAAATCCGGTTTTCAGCAGATAGATCCATTTGATGTGAGAAAACCGAAGTCGGAATCGCAACCGGGAATAAGCACCGATCAAACCGATACATAAAGAGGTTGAGTAACCCAGACAAAAGCCGATCCGTCCTCCAAGAGACGTTCCTGTCAGCACGAGAATCAATTGAATCAGGCTGGTCCACCCCAGCCATAGACTGTAGGCACGGTAATGATT
>JAGOEH010000097.1 GCA_017997825.1 Candidatus Delongbacteria bacterium
CGATTAGTTGTTTGAATTCCCGGCCCAGTCCTACCTCTTGAATGGAAGAGGGGATGGTGATTCCCAGCCAGGGGTGATAATTGCTTTTCAGCAGGGTCGACATGCGGTGCCGTTTGAGCTGGGCATAATTGGACGCGCTGATGACGGCCTGGAAAACGATCTGAGGGATTTCGAATACCCGCGGCAATCCATCATAAAATTCCAGATTCTCCATCAATCTCCGATATAACCGGGATTGGGCGGGTTTGGTCAATCGTTTGATATGCGCCATGGCATCCGAATAGGGGATGGCATTTTCCATGGATGCCAGATGAGCCAGGATAAGATGGTCGGCATCCTGGGTATAATCGAGGATGACGGGATTCCCTGCACCCGGCCGGAACCGGTTCTGATCCAGCACCAGGTTGTCTTGGCTGAAGGTTTGGCACGATTGTTCAAAGCGGGATGGAGTCGGAAAAAGAATGATGGAGGGGGCAATCTCCTTGATCAGATCGAATATTTTCTGACCGATCTGTTGGATTTCGGTGTGTTGGCTCAGATGGAACCGCCGAAACAAGTGTTCCAGATTGCGGGCGTTGATGGTCAGGCCGACCTGCCCTAAGGTGGCCAAGGGCAATATATAGCGGGCATCTTCTTTGGCACAGTTTTCGATCAGCCGGGGTGATACCGCTTCCTCATCGGCCCCGGTCAAAATCTTTTTAAAATAGAGCTTCAGAATATCAATGGCTTTTCGGTAGAAACGGTTCTGGCTTTCGATCATCTGCTTGAATTCCCGGCGGGAGTGGGGATCATCCACCTCATCCGGAATATGGTAGTCCCCATGCAGCTTGACATAGCGCTGGGATTTTTCCATGTATGATACCAGCCGAAAGGATTCCAGTTCCTCCAGAGCCAGGCGGGAGACCTCCATGATGTCAAAATTGAATACCGCATGTTCGGCGACGGAGTGATGTCCCATTTCAAAGATGATGGTTTTATTGGATTGACGGGCTTTGGCGACATCCCGACAGGCTTCTTGCCGCAGGGTCGTAATATCCTTTTCACTCCGACTGATCCGAGCGTAAGCCGCACTGAATGTTTCAGGCGTCAGCGCAGGATTCTGATTCCCGTCCAGTTCTTTCAGGATATCATAATCGACATTGAATCCGGCTAAATTGATGATCATGGCTCCTCCTTGATAAATCCGATTGCTCCAGGGTTCAGATCATGACCGAATATATAGTTTTATAAGTAAAAAAGCAAGAAAAAACATTGACATCGGATTGGAGTCATGTTATTATAGGAACGGATGGAGCACGTTCCATCCCTCAATTCGGGTATTTCAGCATGCTCCGATCGGGATCAGGTGATAGATCGGGCTTAACCATGATTGTTCCGTCCGGAAATCAAGGAGTAAACGGAATGGATAGTTTTGATTTTTTGTTCAATCCTTTTGTGATTAAAATCACGGTCTATCTCGTTCTTGCATTTGGAATTCTGATGATGATAGCCGGTTACCGTTTTTTTAAACTGATTATCGGTATCAGCGGATTCTTGGGGGGATTTGGAATGGGAGTACTTCTGGCCATCAAACTCGGTCACAGTGAGACCCTGTATTTACTGATGTTTGGAATTTTGCTGGGGATATTGGTCAGTGTGGTGGCGGTGGTGATCTATTTTGTCGGAGTGTTTATCATGGGAGCCATGCTTGGTTTTGCCCTGGCCTTCAATCTGACGGCCTGGATCAGCCTGCCGCATGCCAATGGTCTGGCCATGGTCGCGGCCATCGCGTTTGGGATTCTGGCTATTGTTTTTCAGCGGAGTATGATCATCGTGGCCTCTTCGGCTGTGGGAGCGTGGTGGAGCGCAGTCAGTCTCGGCAATCTGATGGGATGGGTGACCAGTTCCCGCTATGCCGTTTTGATGTTTCCCCGCAGTTTATCTCTGATATTTTCCAGCCCCCTGATCGTCGGTGTGGCCGTGATCGGTCTGATCATCGGCCTGACGGTCCAGTTTTCCTGTTCCCGGCGGGATTGATTTTTAGGTCGATATCGGTATAAATTTCCAATGCCTCGGGATTTAAGACCGGATAGAACGATTTGCTTCGTTTGATTCCGGATTGGGCGTTATAGAATTGTTTCAGAACCTGTGATTTATCCTGTCCGGTTACAAACAGGACAATCCGCCGGGCCTGGTTGACAATCGGCAGGGTCAATCCGATCCGCTGGGTCTCGGATTTATAGGGATGAGGGCTGACCATCGCTACCTCACCGCTATCAGGATCGGAAACCGGCGATTGGGCGTAGAATGGGGATAGGTAACCCTTAATGTTCAATCCTAATACCACACAGTCAAAGATAATTCGTTTTTTAAAAAAAGTTTGAATATCCTGGATGTAGTCATTCAGCGCCATTTGACGGAGTTCGCCTTTGATGCGGTGAATATTCTGATGAGGAATCATGATACGGTCGAACAGGTATTGCTGGGCCAGTTTGAAATTACTGTGATGGCTGTCCGGGGATACCACTCGCTCATGGGCCCAAAAAATATGGACCCAATTCCAGTCAATCGATTGCATGGCCAATTGGGAAAGATAATAGACGGGCGAATTGCCGCCGCAAAGGGCTAATGTGTAGGCTTTTCGCGCCTGTATGGATTTTTTGATGTCATCGGCCAAACTGAGGGCCAGTTCCCGTGCCGTTTGGATGACATCCGGGTAAGTATGGACGATCATAGATAGGTTATCATGCCGGTAATCAATCCTAACAGCAGACAATAAACGGCAAATACGCGGAACCGACGGCGGCTCAACAGCAGGAAAAGAAGTTTGAGTGCGGCGTATCCCGAGAGAGCGGAAACCGTAAATCCGATCAAAAGGGTCAGATAATCATAGACGGAGGGGGTGGTGAACAATTGATGCAGCTTGAGAAATGCCGCACCGCCGATCACCGGAATGGCGATCAGAAATGAGAATCGGGCGGATGCCTCCCGGTTCAATCCGGCATAGACACCGGCTGCAATGGTTGTTCCGGATCGTGATATCCCCGGCAGAATGGCAATGCATTGACAAAGACCGATCAGCAGGCTGATCCGGGGTGATAAGGGTTTTTCTTTTTTGAGATAGGTATCCATGAACCAAAGATTGATTCCGTTGATGATCCAGGCCGGGCTGACGATCAGCAGGGTGAACAGGTGGGCTTCGATCCAATCATCCAGCAGGGCTCCGATGAATCCGGCCGGCAAAATGGCAATCAGAATATAGCCCCAATACCGGCGGGCCTGGCCGGGTTGGATCGCCTCATCGGGCCGGTCGGCTGATATCGGCATCGGTGCCGGGCGGGATGAGTTCGGCCTGAATCCCCGGCATAGAGCTAGAATATCATTCCGGAAGAAGATCAGAATTGAAACCAGAGTTCCGGCATGCAGAATGACATCCAGGGTGACCTGGTCAGTCTGCAGTCCCAGGTAATGCTGAGCCAAGACCAGATGGCCGGAGCTGGAAATCGGTAAAAATTCTGTGATACCCTGGATCAGGGCCAATAGGATGACCTTGAGTATGATCATGAGGGCTCGCGATCCAGTTTTTCGATCATGGCGACCAGTTCATCGGCTAATTGGTCATACTGGAGTCGGGCGATGATTTTCCCTTTTTGAAAGATCAGGCCGTCTTCTCGTCCGCCGGCGATTCCAAGATCGGCTTCCCGGGCTTCTCCCGGGCCGTTGACCGCACATCCCATGATGGCGATCACCATCGGACGCCGGATGTGCCGGATCCGGTGACGAACCTGCTGCACCAATTCCTCCAGCTTGATTCGGCAACGGCCACAGGTGGGACATGAGATGATTTCCGGCTGAAAATAACGCAATCCCAATGACTGCAGCAGGAGTTTGGCGGTTTGAACCTCCGGTAAAGGATCACCGGTCAGCGATATCCGGATGGTATCCCCGATTCCATTCATCAGCAGACTGCCTAATCCGGCCGCTGACTTGATCATTCCCTCCGACTCGATTCCGGATTCCGTGACCCCGATATGAAGCGGGTAATCGGTGCGGGATGACAAAATCCGATAGGCTCTGAAATTGCTTACAACCTGGCTGGATTTAACCGCCAGCACTATTTGATTAAAGTTACGACTTTCAAAGTAGTCCACCCAACGTAACACGCTTTCCACCATGGCTTCGGCGGTAGGATGACCATAGCGTTCCAGCAGATCCTTCTCCAATGATCCGGAATTGACGCCGATCCGGATGCTGACGCCATGATCCCGGGCCGTCTCAATCACCCGATCCACCTTGTCCCGACTTCCAATATTGCCCGGATTGATCCGGATTTTGTCGGCTCCGTTTTCAATGGCCAGGATCGCCAAGTGGTGGTCGAAGTGAATGTCGGCGATCAGAGGGATCGAGATCTCCTTCTTGATCAGGCTGAGTGCGACGGCATCCTCGGCCGTCGGTACTGCGACCCGGATGATTTCACAACCCTCCTCTTCAAGCTGATGAATCTGACCGAGGGTGGCCCGAATATCCCGGGTCAGGGTATTGGTCATGGACTGGATCAGAATGGGGTGGTTACCCCCAATGGTCTGGGATCCAATCCGAACCGTCCGGGTGGGACGGCGTTCAATCTGATCCATGGTAGAATCCTTGGTTAAAGTGAAAATGGATTCAGGCACAATGCCCGGATTGAATCCGGAATACCTGAAAATCCGAAGGTAAAAGCGCCAGTTCATCATCACGCGGTAAGGTGATGAAGACTTGACTGAAATGGGGAAAAAGGGCGATCAGGGATTGAGCCCGCTGATTGTCAAGCTCGGAAAAGATATCATCCAGCAGCAGTATCGGCTGCTTGCTTTTGTTGATCAGATAATAGCGGGACAGCGAGAATTTCAGGGCGATGATCAGTGATTTGTGCTGTCCCTGGGAAGCATAAAATCGGCTGTTGTTATGGTCAAGCCAAATTCTCAGGTCATCCCGTTGCGGCCCATGCCATGGAACGCGGTACCGGATCTCTTCCTCCAGCCGTTGGTGGAGAAACTGATCGATCGGTTCGGGATCCCAGAGGGCCAGGTTCGGACGATACTGCAATTGAACGGTTTCATCCGAATCGCCCAGTGCCTGATAGAATTCCTGAAAAAAAGGCTCCAACTTGGATATGAACTCATGGCGGCGAGTCATAATCAGGCTGAAAACCTGACTCAACTGGTGATTGATGATCTCCAGCAGATCAATATGGACCGGGTGTTCCTTCAATAGGGCGGTTTTTTCCTGGATCAGCTTTTTCATAGTCTGAAGGCCGATCAGATATTCGGCATCGATCTGACAGATCGCCTGATCCAGAAACCGGCGGCGGTCGGCCGGATCCCCTTGGGTGATGGCTCGGTCCTCCAGCGAGAGACATACAAAATTGACCAGCCCAACCAGTCGGCTCAAGCGGGTGATCTTTTGCTGATTGACCCGGATCGATTTTCCCTGGTGCCGATCGAAATGGATGACATAATCGGTAGTTTTCTGCAATGAATCCTCGTCCGCGATATCAATCCGTTCGATAATGGTGCCGGTCAGTTCAAAAGCGGGATGGTTGAACCGGATCAATTGCTTATCGGCTGCATTTTTGAAGGATCGTCCGTTTTGGATATAGGAGAGAGCCTCCAGCAGATTGGTTTTTCCCTGTCCGTTATATCCCAGGAAAATGTTACCCTTGGGAGAAAACCGCATCTGTTGGTTTTCCCAGTTGCGGAAATTGATCAGAGATAACCGTTCGATGATCAAACTCCAACCTCAGCGGCCGACTGCGGGTTGAACTCAAATATCCGTGAATTTGAGCGGCATGATGACATACAGCAGATCTTCCTTTTCTTCCTGATTGACCGGGACGATCATGCCGGCGCTGCCGACTCCTTTTAGTTTGATGATAATTCGTTCGGAATCAAGCAGTTTCAGGATCGATTGGATATATTCCCCGTTAAAACCGATCTGGATCGGATCGCCGCTGTAAACCACCGGAACTTCTTCACTTCCCTCGTCTCCGCTGTCGATATTGATCCCGTTCAGAAGGACCACGCCGCTGGAGAAGCTGAATTTCACCATATGGGTAATGGCATTGGATACAATGGCGACACGTTCGACGGCATCCAGAAATTCCTGGCGGTCGACTTCGACAATGATATCATTGGTGTAAGGAATGACACGTTCATAATCGGGATAGGGACCGCGGAGCAGGGTGGAATAGATGACGAAATTGTTGACCCTCATCAGGAGATGATTGGAAAGCAGCTTGATGGAGAGCTGGGTATCCTGGTCGGTGTCCAGCTTGCTGAGAAGTCTGAGGGCTTTGGGAGGAATAATGGCTTCAATGATTTTGTCAGCCGGTGGGGATTGACCGGGATCGGTTTTAAGGAAAATCCGGGCCAGTTTATGGGTATCGGTGGCAACCAGATCGAACCCGTTTTCCTTGGTTTTCCAGTAGATCCCGTTGAAAGCGGGACGGGGATCTTCGACCGCTACGGCGAAGGAGACCTTGTCGACCAGATGGGCAATTAACCCGGCCGGAATTTCATAATCGTAACTCCCGGGAAGAATAGGGCGTTCCGGGTAGATATCGGGATTGAAACTGGTCAGTTTGTAATTGACCCGGGCGCATAAAATTGTGACTCCGGTTTCGTTGCCGTCCAGAATAATCTCCTTGTTGGGGAGTTTGCGGACAATCTCCAGCAGTTTTTTGGACGGAATGGCCAGGGTTCCCGGGGCGTCAATCTGGGCGCTGACCTCTCCCATTGCGGTCACATCGCCGTCGGTTCCGGTCATCCTCAAACTTTCCGTCAGAGTCTCCAGCAAAATACAGTTGTATATCTCAGCCGAAGTGGCTTTGCCGGTAACCACACTCGATACTTTCAACAGCATCTTGAGTAATGCTTCCTGTGCGACGACAACCTTCATTAGACCCTCCTTGATCGTTTATTTCGAAGGTGAATGGATAAGCGGACGATATGCCCGGGCCAGAGTCTCAAACTCGGTAAAATCCAAGGTCTCTCCCCGACGCTTTCCGTCAATTCCAGCCCGGCTCAAGACCTCGGACGCAGGGACTGAAACAGACTTGAAAAAGGGATAGTGGCTTAGACAGTTATTCAGATTCTTCCGCCGCTGAGAGAATGCGGCTTTCACCACCTGATAAAAAACCGGATACAAATCCTCCGGGATGATCGGTTGAGTGCGGGGAATCAATCCTAATACCGCTGACTGAACCTTGGTCGGCGGGTAGAATAAACGGCCCGATACTTTTTTAATCAGGCGGACGTCAAAGTAATTCTGAATGAAAAGGCTCAGCCGGGCATAATCGGGACTATCATGCCGAGCCATGATCCGCTGGGCAATTTCCAACTGAACCATAATCACCGCACGCTTAAGTCTGTCGGCTGATCGAACCAGTAGTTCCAAAATCGGGGTGGTGATATTGTATGGCAGATTCCCAACCAGGGTATAGGGACCGGAATAATCGGTCCAGAATTCGGACCAGTTGGTTTTTAGGATATCATCCTCAATGATCGCCAGATCGGGATGTTTTTCCCGCAAAATTTCCGTCATGGCCGGATCTTTTTCAACGACCGTCAGATGCCGGCATTGACCAATCAGAAAATCGGTCAGTTGTCCCGTTCCCGGGCCGATCTCCACCAGATAATCCGATGGGGTCAATTCCAGGTTTTCCACCATTAGCTGCAAGGTGTACTCATCCAGAAGAAAATGCTGGCCCAGACGCTTATCAGGCCGTGCGTCCTTCCGTTCAAGATCTTGTTTGATAATTCGGTGTTCTCGCATCAATAATCACTCCCTAAAAATTATAATAAACTCTTGGTTAAAAATCAATGATTTTTTCTCTACACGGCTGAAATTGCCCCGGCCGCGTGACGCATCGGAACGGCATTGCGACGGAGTCGGCTGAAAATGATAAAAAAATGGTTGAAATCGGCCGAGAATTGACTATTATAGACAAAACAATCGAAAGGGGAAGAATCATGAGACTGAACGGATGGTGGTTAATCGGCATTCTGATTGTCGGGTTATGGGTTGAAATGATGGGGGGAGAACGAATCAGCCGAATCTCACCGGAGGATGCCGGCATGGATCCCCAACGGTTGGCGATGATCGAACCGGCCATAATGAAAGCCATCCGAGAGGGAGAACTGCCCGGAGCCGTCGTGGTGGTCGGGCGGGATCAGGCCATTGTCTATCAGAAGGCTTTTGGCCGGCGCAATATCTATCAGGGTGCGGATGAAAAAATGACCCTGGAAACCATATTCGATATGGCTTCGGTCAGTAAATCCGTTTCCACCGCATCGGCTGTCTGGAAACTGGTGGAAGACGGGAAGCTCCGCCTTTGGGACCGCGTTCGGAATTACATCCCCGAATTTACCGGTTACCAGGATTCCAGCAGTCACGAAGAGTTTGCACCGCAGATTATCCACCTGTTGACCCATTCCTCAGGATTGATCCCTTATCTGAATGCCAAATCCCTTCAGGAACGGCATCCGGTGATGAATCTGGATACCTTGATCGCCGAAATTGCCCGCAGTCCCAAACGAAGCCGGCCCGGCAGTGAGTTTGTTTACAGTTGTTTGGGATACATTACCTTAGGATACATTGTTCAGAAGGTCTCGGGCCAGGATCTGAATCAGTTCAATCAGGACCATCTGTTCAAACCCCTGCAGATGGCGCATTCAGGCTATAACCCGCCCCAACAATTCCAGGCGATGATCGCTCCTACCGAAGCCATTGACGGTCACCTGCTGAGGGGTGTCGTGCATGATCCTTTGGCCCGGCTAATCGGCGGCGTATCGGGCAATGCCGGATTGTTCAGTACGGCCCAAGATCTATCCGTATTTGTCATGATGCTGCTCAATCATGGTGAGTACCGGGGAACCCGGGTTTTCAGCCCCATGACGGTTCAGCGGATGACCCAGCTCTACCTGCCTCTGCCTCATCTGGGCCGCACCCCCGGCTGGGATACCGGGACCGATTATAGTTCACCCCGCGGCGATATCTTTGGATATCAATCATTCGGCCATACCGGGTATACCGGAACCAGCCTCTGGATCGATCCGGAAAGCAAGGTCTTTGTATTGCTGCTTTCCAATCGGGTTCATCCGGAAGATAAAGGAAGCCTGGTAGCCTTACGCGGGATTCTGGGCAACATCGTGGCCTCCAGCATTATTAAACTATAGATCGAACTTTTCGCCAAGGTAAAACTGACGAGCTTTTTCGTTACTGGTCAATACCTCGGCCGTACCCTGAACCAGAATTTCACCATGGGCCATAATATAAGAATGATCGGTGATGCGCAGAGTCTCCCGTACATTGTGATCGGTGATCAATACCCCGATATTTTTATTTTTCAGCTCCAGAACAATGCGCTGAATATCCTCGACGGCAATCGGATCAACCCCTGCAAAGGGTTCATCCAGCAAAAAAAAGGAAGGATTGTTGACCAGAGCCCGGGCGATCTCCACCCGGCGTCTTTCTCCGCCGGACAGGGTATAGGCCTTGCTTTTGGCCAGCCGGGTCACGCCCAACTCTTCCAGGGCTTGATCCAGCTTGGTTTTGCGCTGTTTAGACGTCAGTTTCTGAAACTGAAGTATCGCCAGGATATTCTCCTCGACCGTCAGTTTGGTGAATATCGAGGGTTCCTGGGCTAAATAACTGATGCCGAGCTGGGCCCGCTTGTACATCGGCAGTCTGGTCAATGGGGTTTCATTGAGCAGAATTCGCCCGCTATGAGGTTTGATCAATCCTACGATCATGTAAAAACTGGTCGTTTTTCCGGCACCGTTCGGTCCCAGTAATCCTACAATCTCACCCCGCTTGATCTCAAGGCTGACCCCATTGACTACCCGCCGGCGACCATAGATCTTGATCAGGTGCTCGGTCTTTAAATAATCATTTTCCACGATTATCGTTCCTTGTTGACGGATGAATCCGGCTCGGTCAGGTTATGGTATTTGTTACGGTGATAGAGACCTTCAACCCCTTCCATGATCTTGATCCGGACAATTTCATTATCTTGAAACGTGAGAAATAATCGGTTTCCGGAAAGGCTGTTGTAGCCTTTTTCCAACTGCTTTTTATCCCAGTATTCATAGTGGGTGACGGCATTCTGATAGATGTCGGCTTCCTCAATTCGGTTGTCGTTCAGGTGAATCCAAATCTGTTTGCCGGAGAAATCAGTGATGGTGGTATCCTGCTTGACCGAATCGATTGCCAGCATGCGTCCTTTGGCGTTCGGGCCGACCCATACGCTGTCCACCTGCTTTCCGGTATAGTACAGATGGGCCTGCCGTCCGTTCAAAAAGCTTTTCCCATGGATAATTCGGGGTTCGATTTCACATACGACCAAATGCCTGGATTTATAAACCCGTGCTTGCTGTGTCATGACCCTCAATTCTTCTTTATCGAGCTGGATATGGCCGAATAGGATCAGGGAATCCAGGTTGGAATACAGATAGGCCGAATCGGCTTCGATCATGAAATCTTCAAAGCTCATCCGCAGATTTCCAAACACTTTACCGAATCGATCCCGGTAAAAATACTGGAGGCTGTCGCCCCAGATACTTAGGCTATCCCGGTTATTACGGTAAAAAATATGATGATAAAGGTGGAATTCACGTCGATCCTGGTAAAAATAGAGACTATCGCTGGTGATGGATTGAACCGAATCGACCAAGAATACCCTTTCGAAGAGGGCGGACATCCGACGGGATTCGTTCTGATAGCCCCGGCGCGCCGATATCCGAATGCTGTCGACTTCGATGATGACGCTGTCCGACCAGGTCGAGATCAGCTTATCATCCGGCAGACGTTCGGCATCCAATCGCCCGGCATATTTTACGATGATCGGATCGCTTTGGGCCGATATCATAGAATGACAGAGTATCAATAGCGGGATCACGAGGGAAATCCATCCGGTTATCCTCCGGTGTGATCCTGATCGAATACGATGGAATAAGTTCATTGGCAAGCCTTTTTCAGATTCTTCAATGATTGATAGGAAGGCTGAATCTTGGAGTGGTGCGATGGATCCACCGGCAGGTTGAGAGCGTAATCGACGGTCGACCGGCATTGCTGGTTTTTATTTTGACGATGATAGAGCCGGCCCAGTTTTTCCAGCAGAATGATTTCATTGTAATGGTTGTTGCACGAATCGGCCTGAATTAGACCGATCAGCTTCAGCAGAGTTGTTTCCATCAAGACGAAATCCTCATTTTTTTCAGCGGCCGCCAGTTGAGTCCAATAGAACATTCGGCTTTCCGGGAACTCATGAATCAGATCCCGGCAGATGGATAAGGCT
>JAGOEH010000004.1 GCA_017997825.1 Candidatus Delongbacteria bacterium
GTTCCCGTTGGTGGGAAAACCTCGAAACACACCGGGGATGATGAATCATCCATTCAATCCGGAGATTATCAACCGGTATTGCCGATGGTCCGGCTAACTCGGCGGTTTGATACGACTGGATCTCATACGCGATCCCAGTCACCCCCAGCAGGTTGAAATAAAGCTTTCCCAATCCGGCATCCAGCGGATCATAAACCGCATACAAGCACTCAATGTTCCGTTGGATCATGGCCTCTCGCAGACGGCGGATCAGAAGAATCCCGATACCGTGATGCTGATAATCCGGTAAAGTCCCCAGCATCATACAGTACAGGGTATTGGGGATAAAGGTGGAAACCCCGACGATCAGTCCGATCAGACGTTCTTCACCGTCGGGAGTATGTTCAAACGCCCCGATACAGATCCCGATCGGGGGAGACTGACGGGCAAACAACGCCATCATCATCGGCGGTATCTTATCCAGATCGGATAATTGAAACACCAGGTCCTGTAATTTCAGGCATTCCCTAAACTCACGATAGTCCGTCAATTCACGGCAAAAAAGTTCCATATCATCAAAACCTGGTATATACTTTCATTAAAAAACAACGGCCGGGTTGATACGGATTTCCAGGTATCAACCCGGGCGTAGCCAGTCCCATATCATAATAGGTTTCATCAAAAACATTGAACAGCGAAAAACTAAAATCGAATCGATTCCAAACCCGATTGACATTTAGGGTGAAATCGGTAATGGTATAAGAATCTCCCAATTTTGGATCATAAGGATAGGGATAATTTTGTTTGGCGCTTCGGTATCGGAGCCGCAGATTCAGGGAGATATTTTTGGTGGTTAGGTAAGTAATGCTCGTATTCAGCTTAAAAGGTGACACATCGAGATGGCGGCTCTTTTTTTCAACCGTCTGTAGGTCGATCAGGGTATCCTGATAGTCATAAGATTGGGTCCAACTCAGATTGAGGAAAGCAACCAGTTTATGGTTGATCATCAGTCTGTTTTCAATTTCAACCCCCTGGGCAATGGCTTTGCCAATATTCTGGTATCGATTCGCCATGGCCACATAATCCGGAATCACATAAATCACATCGGTCATATAATTGTAGAATCCGGTAAGATTGAGGGTATAGCCCCGAACGCGGTATTCCAGGGAGGCTTCCCCGGTTTTGATCTTTTCGGGCTGGATATCCTTATTTCCGATAGCGGCGCCAGTCAGTTTGTATTGTTCATTACAATTGGGAGCACGAAATGCCTGGCCATAAAGCATCTTGAAACTGAGGCGGGGGGTGAATTTCCAGACCAGACCGCCGCGGGGATTGAAACTTCCCTTGAACTCACTGTCATAATCGTAGCGTCCTCCCAACGTGATACCGATGGCGGAAAGAGGATAATAAATACTTTGCAGATAAACCGCGCTATTTCTATAATTATGACCATTCCCCTCAATCCATCCCCGGGGATCCTCCGGCATGGTTTCACGATCATAATAGATTGGGTTTGAATCGAGGGGATCGACAAAATACAAAGCGGGATTACCCAAGCTCCATTGATCGTAATTGGTGCGGATCTTACAGTTCCGGATTCCATAGGATTCAAATTGGAAGCCGGCCAACAGATTGAGATTTTTGGTGATCTGCCAGGCGGCCTCCTCTTCCAGGCTGGTCTTGTATTCATCATAGGTCGGGTTGGCATAACGACCGGCCGGATAAGCAGGATGGACATCCGGCTTGAAAATTTCCAGATCCTGATTTTCACTTAATCCCTGATAAGCGATCCGGCTTGTGAGGGAAAGCCCGGGATCAAAGGATTTTATATAGGAGAGCGCCAGTGTCGCCTTTTGAATGGTATCCCGGGAATCGGTAATATAGAGTCCGCTGGAGGAACCGGCCTGATACTTGGTAAACTGGAGGTTGAGCTCCAATCCCTTATAGTGTGCTTTGGAGTTGAAATAGATGTTGTCGTAGCTGTTTTTCCACCGTGCTGAAAGACTCGAATCCTGAGCATTGGCCCAAAACTCAGGTTCATGATTATCGGTATTGTATTTAGAAAGATTGCAGTACAGATGGAAATCGCGATGGTGATAGCCATAACCGATACTGCCCGAAAAGGTCCGGTAATTCCCCAGCATTCCGCTGAATGACAGGCCGGGATTCTGTTCTCCGTTTTTAGTAATCAGGTTGATCACCGCATTAAATGCATTGCGGCCATAAATAGCGGATCCCGGCCCCCGGATGATTTCAATCCGCTCCACCGCATCCAGATTGTAAAAGTAATCCCCATACAGCGACTGACCGTACATCAGGGTATTAACCGCAATTCCATCCACCAGCACCAACAGCTTGGAACAGGAACGCTGATCCTTGGTTCCGCGAATACCGATACTGATGATGCCGCTTCGCTGAACCGAAAATTCAAAACCGGGAATCAAATCCAGAATATCTCTCAAACTGCGGACTCCCAAAACCTTAATCTCTTCAGCCGTCACACTGGTTACGATACTCGGTGCATCGGTCGTCTTCTGACGAATCTTGGTGGCAATACTGACATCCTTGTTCAACAGTTCCATAATGTTAAGCTCAGAAAAATCCTTAAACTCACCAATCACCGACTGATAAACGGAATCCTCCGAAGACTCATCCCCCTTCATCCCTCCCACGATAGCTTCACCCCTTGTTCCACGATCAAGAAACAGCATCATCATCACCCACCCTGCCGGAATAAACCACCGTCCAGCTATCCTTCGCAATTGTTTCATCGTGCAAACTCCGATCCGGGATTATTCACATCAACCATGACTACGACTTCAGATTCCAAAACCCTTCTTCCTGATTAACTATCCTTCAGATTGTCTCTATCCTGTCAGTCCAACCGAAACCATCATGCTCAGGATCCGGAAACCCCAAACAACTTAATTCAAGGTTATCTGCAATGGTATCGTCAGCGATCCAAATCGTCATATCCATTTATACAATATTCTTTTAATAAATATAATTGCAGAATAATAATTTGATTAGACAATTATATGAAAAAACAACAAAAAGTCAAGACATAAAATAAAGGGTTGATAAAAACTGATAATAATTCAAGTACAAAACGTTGATCACACGGCTATTAAGATATCGAAACCTACTGGTTCATCGGTTGCCTTTGATTACAGCTAAACCTTTAAGCAGAAAGTGTAGAGAACGATTAGTCATTCAAAAATATTATTGACAATTATTCTAGAATTGCATATAATATTATTTCAAGACGAAATGAAAAACACATCGCATTCAGGGAGGCGGCTATGCTGAAACTGAACGGAACCATCAACGGCAATGGAACAAAGATCGAACACCTAAGCTATTATAAGGAGGTTTTTCACAATGACTCCAGTTTCACCGTCTGGGAGCTGGAAGCCGCCGATCTGCCCCTGATTTACGCCCATCACCTGGGAAGCGTCAGTTACAGTATCAAAGGGACTGATCTGGTAACCCATATCAGCCAGCTGAAATACCGGGAAGTATATACCGATTATCTGGGATTACGGGATTGGAACCTGGAAACGGTAAACCATCAGGCCGGTTCCAGTCTGGGGGTTACCCTCCGCAAGCCATAAAGGGATTCCTGCCGGATTGGAGCAGGCCTCTAAAATCGACGGCGGGTTTTCAGCTTCTCGAATACCTTCAGTAAGCGATCCAGCATGACGTTTCGATCAACAGACTCCTGCCGGCTTACCAAATCGACAGCTCCGGTAAAGGCTATCAGACTGTTCTTCTTTTGGGATTCCTGAGTTGCAGTGCTGTCAATGATCATGATTGGAATCTGATGGAGCTTGCAGATATTGACCATACTGAGCCATTGCTTGAACTGAGTATGGGAATTTGGATTGAAAGCCTGGGTCACCAATAGATCCGGTTCCTGCTTCAGCATATTGATCTTGGTCACCACCGGATTGGGATAATAAACCACCTGGAAATTGGCTTTGAATCCGTTACAAGCCAGGGGAGTGGAATCCAGCACATAAACCCGCTTATCTTTGAATCGGAAAGGATCATCGCTGTCGTCGATTTTGGCTGTCTCCGGCCTGATTGCAGGTCCAACGGGCCCCGCGGCAGGAACCGCAGCCGGCTCTGGGGCCGGGGTAGACAGAGATGGGATATCCAGACTTCGCGGCATCCCGCTCGGAACAATTCGTGATCGGGATGCCCCGACCAGCTGAACCCTCGGAGCAGATTCATTAACAGTCGACTTCAATCCTGATGTCCGGCTGATGATATAATCACTAATCACCTTTTTAAAATGGTCCGGAATGGTGATCGTAGCAAATCCGATTCGTTCCTGGCAGATGTTTCGAACCAGCGCTTTCTCAATAATGATCCGTTTGGTGTTGATAGTGATGACAATCTGGAGCAAAGCTTGTCCGACTGTAATCCCCTTATCGAAAAAAACGGGCAGCGGTTTGATGCTGAATCCATTCATACTGATATCATTCAAGGTTCCGAAACAGATGAACTTTTCACTCCCGAAATTGGCAAAAACATCCATCGATTCCCAATTTTCGCTACCGACCTCAACCCGCAGCTCTCTCTCTTTATAAGAGATTTTCTCCGGAATTTGTACCTGATAGATATTCCTCTGAGACTGATGGATGGTTCCTGAAAACCGGATCAGATAATCGGTATAGGAAAAATAAAACTCATACTCCCCATTCGGGATATCAGTCGGCAGAAAAATTTGAAGGTATTGGTCAACCAGGCGTGAACTCAAGCCATACATCAGAGTATCGCTGCTTCGGATTTCGATTTTGGTACGGTATTCCACCATATGGTGGAAGATTTTCAGGATGGTTCGGTTGGAGGAAGAGATTCCGATCCGCTGGGTGAAAGTTTGTTTGATTTGATGAATCAGTTGGTTAAAAGGAGTGATCATAGTTCAGCAGACCTCAGGATGAGGGAATTGGAAGTGCTGCTCTTCCAGAATAACGATGGCGGCCTGGATGATTGATTGATGCCATTGAGCCGGGGCATCATATTGAATCATCCTGAGAAATTCCGGCAGAGCCCCGATTGGGTATTGGTTGGTTGCCAGGTATTCCAGCAGCATTTCTGAAAAGCCTACGATTTGAGATGCCAAGGGAATATCGGATCCGGTCAGGTGATCAGGGAAACCTGAACCATCAAGACGTTCCTGGTGATGAAGGATGATCTGGCTGATCGGTTTCAGGCCGGGGATCGGGGACAGGATCTCGGCCGCCAGCCGGGGATGGAGTTGATCGAGGGTAGTGAGCCATTGATCGGGCTGAAAATAGACACTATCGATTGGATCAAAGTGAAGGCGGCCGATATTGGCCAACAGAGCGGCCAGATAGATCTGATCGGTTTCGAGCCGGGACAGCCCAAGCTGTCCGGCAACACTGCAGGCCAAAGCCGCCGCATTGTACTGGTGTTTATCCAGGACCAACTCATGGTTCTGATAGCGATCGGTCAAAATCTTCAGGATGCTGGAGATCTTTTCCAAATCTGCTTCCGTTTCGTGATAGACCATCTCGCTTTCCTCTTCCTGAATAACCATTTCACGGGCTACCGACAAAATGAACGGCTGATTATCCAACTCAATCCGGTTATAATACATCTGAACCGACAGTGCGGTACCGTTGCGGGCCAGCAGCACGCTTTCAAACAACTGGGGAGAGTGTTTGAATACCGACACGATCCGTTCGTTCTCCAGTTCAGCATAATCCGGATACAACAAATCCATGATCGTCATGGCCTGGAGTTCCTCCCGAGAATAACCCAGCGCATCAACTACCGACTGATTGACTTCCCGGATGCCTCCGGATTGATCATAGATAAAATTTAAATCAGCCGAATAATTGAAAATCGAGCTGAATTTTTTCTCACTTTCCTTGAGCATCCGCTGGGTTTGATGTTTCAGAAGCACCATCTGAATGGTAATTTCCAGTTCCTTCTCCCGGAATGGTTTGAGCAGATAGGCGTAAGGGCCGGTACTCTTGGCCCGTTCCAGTATCTCGTCATCGACATACGCGGTCAGATAAATGATCGGAACATCGTACTTCTGATTGATCCATTCGGCTGTCTGGATGCCATCCATATCCCCGTTGATCTTGATATCCATCAGCGCCAGGTCGCAACTGCGCTCATTCAGGATAGCTTTGGCTTCATCCCCGGACTGGGCGGTGCCGATCACTTCATAATCCAGCACGGTCAAGATCTGTTTGATCATGAATGATAAAATCTCTTCATCTTCTACAATCAGAATACGTTCTTTAGCCATGGTTTTTCCTTTCATGTATCGACCGATTGCCGGTCCGGATGAAATCCATCTCATCCTCCAATGGCTTTCGGATTATGAAAACTCGATAACCAAACGGGAACCCGCCTCCGATGTCAGGCAGATTTGGGCATTGATCTGATGAACCAACCGCATGACCAATTGGATTCCTAATTTATCACATTGATGGAGATTGAATCCGGCCGGAAATCCGATCCCATTATCCTGGACAATCAACCGATAGCGGGGTTCCGGATCGGTTTGGAACCGGTTGAATTCGAGGCTGAATTCTCCGGTTTGCTGATCCGGAAAAGCATGTTTATAGATATTTGAAACCAGTTCATTGATGATCAAACCGCAGGAGATCGCCCGGTCGATCCGGAGGATGGTCTCATCCACTTGGATGGAAAACCGGATCAGGGGATTGTTCCAGGTGAGAACAATCTGGTTGACCAGGCTGGTAATATAATCCTTGATACCGATTTGGTCGATGTTTTCAGCCTGATAGAGTTTATCGTGGATCATGGCCATGGTATTGATCCGGTTGCGGCTTTCATTCAGAATTTTCAGTGATTCAGTATCATGAATGGTCATAGCGCCTAGATAGAGGATCGACGAGATAATTTGCATGTTGTTCTTGACCCGGTGATGGATTTCCCTCAGCAGGATTTCTTTCTCGTTGAGCGAGGTTTTGATACGGTTTTCGGCTTTGATGCGGGGCGTGATGTCCACCAGAATACCCACCAATCCGATCAAGCGGTTATCACTATCCCAGATTCCCGATTTATAAACCAGAAAGTTGCAGGCACTCCGATCCCGGCATAATAAAGAAACCTCACCCTGAACCAATTTGGGATTTTTATAAAATTCCATATCCTTGGCAGTCGAAAATTCTCCCGGATTGCAGCCGCACATTGAGGCGATCTCTTCGGAGGTGCGGCCGATAATATGATCCTGAGGCAATCCGATGAACCGATCGGCAAACTCATCATTGCATCCCAAGAACACCCCCTTCAGGTCCTTATAGAAGAGCGGGCCCGGAATAGTATTGATTAGAATATTGATGAATTCCGAGTTGTTTTTCATTTGATGGAGTTCATCATAATTGGCGATACCATGATTGATGACATCCAGCATCTGTTGGTATCGAGCCGATAGCATCGGCGGGGGTGGATCGATAGGATTGAAGTACTCGATTCCGATCAGTCCGCAATAGCGCTGATTGACCCGCAGAGGAGCAAAAACGGCCGAACGGATGTTCCGGTCGCGTGAAAAATCGAATTTGAGCCGGATTGAGGGATTCTCCCAGGATTGGAAATCGGGAATAACCTGATAGGAGTGGTCGGAACAATAATCATCCCACCACAGCAAATCTTCCAGAGTGAATTCCGGTCGGCAGTTTCCGTAATTGTCCTGTTTTGACCATTCATAGATGGAAAACTCGAAGTGCTGGGTGTTTTTAAACAGGATCAACGTCACAATATCACTTTCCGTCAATGAACCGATTTCAGGCAGAATCAGATTGGCCGTTTGTTCAATCGAATGATGCCAGAAAAAGGCCTCAATGATCCGGGACAAAAGGGGTGAATCATCCGTTGTGATGAATCGGGAACGGGAATTAAAAGGGTCAGGCGTTAGCATGCTGTTATTCCTCTTGATTGGAATGGCTTTTCCAAACCTTTTGAACCTCGGAAGCAATTTCCATAAAAAGATCGACGATTTCGGGATCGAACTGGGTTGCCCGGCCCCTTAGAATTTCACGGCAGGTCTCGTCATGATTGCGGGCCGGTTTGTAGCAGCGCCGGGAACGGATGGCATCATAGACATCCACCACCGACATAATTCTGGCGCAGAGAGGGATTTCAGTTTCTTTCAGCCCCCGGTTATACCCGGCGCCATCCCATCGTTCATGGTGATACCGGGTAATCTCGATCCCCATGGTGATAAAAGCATTCTCAGGGTTATTCTTTTGGACGGCCTCCAGAGTATCAGCCCCGATCTCGACATGGGATTTCATATATTCAAACTCCTCCGGGGTCAGCTTTCCGGGTTTCAACAGGACTCGATCGACAATGCCGACCTTGCCGATATCATGCAGGGGACTGGCGCGATAAATGTTTTCTATGAATTCGGGATTTACCTCGCTGCGGGATAGATTTTTAAGGAAAAGCTGCTCGGCGATCATTTTGCAAAGCAATTGAACCCGCTCTAAGTGACTGCCGGTGTCATTGTCCCGAGATTCAGCCAGCTTGGCCAACGCAAAGATAGTGGCCTGTTCCGACCGATGGATCTCCCGGATCTTTTCCTGAACAATCTCCTTCAGATTTTTATTGTAGTGTTCCAGTTTTTTCTGGGCCTGGTGAAGCCTGAGGTGGGCGCCAACCCTTGCCAGCACCTCCTCGAACTGGAATGGCTTGGTAATGTAATCGACTCCTCCGATGGAAAAAGCCTTGATTTTATCAAAGGTCTCATTCAGAGCGCTGATAAAAATCACCGGAATATCTTTTAGGGCATCGGTTTTTTTTAGATTCAGACAGACTTCATATCCATTCATATCCGGCATATTAATGTCCAGCAAGATCAAATCCGGGGGATCGATTTTAGCGCCCTGAAGGGCAATGCGCCCTCCCGGAGCCGGGCGAACCCGGTATCCCCGTTTTTTCAGCATTTCAGACAATATATCCAGATTGGCCGGAGTATCATCCACAATCAGTATTTTGGGTTGCTTTCCATCATCATAGGACATCGAATTCACTCCTTATTCAATGTAGTGTATGGATTGCTCCGTCCGGACGGTCGATTCCAGCTTCAAAGGGCTTCAGGGGTTCGGAATGGAATGTGATCCGGGTTATCGCATCCAATTTGGAACGATCATCCGGATCGACCAGAGTAGTCAGCAGGATGACGGGGATCGTTTTCAGTTTATCATTTTGTTTAATGGCGGAACATAGTTTAAATCAATCCATCTCGGGCATCACGATATCGCTGATTGCTAGAGGAAAGGCTTGTCGGTTGAGCTGCTGTAGGGCATCCTTTCCGTCGACAGCCAGGGTCACCCGAAAATGATCGGATTACAGGATCCGCCGAATGACCGTCGCTTGCGTCGGGCTGTCTTCCACAACTAATATGGAGTACCACTGATTATCCATGAGTACCCTTTTGGTGGATCGAAATGAGAAAAAATCACCAATCCGGAAAAAACCATATCACTGATCCGATCCAGCTGTGGATACCCGGGAGATGTCATGCTCAATCCATCATTTCATCTTTTCCAGGTAACGATAAAAATCGTTCTTGGTGGAGAGAATGATCCAATCCCTCTCGGAAAAAGTCGCTTTATAGGTTTCAAGGGTTTTCAGAAACCCATACAGTTCTTTGGCGTCCGGACTCTGATTATAGGCGGATGCATAGATAGCCGCCGCTTGGGCATCGGCTTTCCCCATGATTTCCTGAGCGGAACGATAGGCTTCCGATTGAATCCGTTTCAGTTCGCGTTCTTTATCACCCATTATCTTAGCCGCCTCTCCCTGGCCTTCCGAGCGGTATTTATCGGCAATCCGTTTCCGCTCGGCAATCATCCGTTCATAGACCTTCCGCCGAACCTCTTCCACATAATTGATGCGTTTGAGCCGAATATCCAGTAATTCGATTCCCAGTTCCCAGGTGCGTTCGGCAGCGTTTTTCAGGATCTCCCGGGTAATTTTCTCACGACCGATCGCGATTGGGGAGAACACCTCGACCGGTTCGCCCTGGATCGTATCGGATTCTATCTGGGGTACGCGATTGCTGGTCCTGACAATTTCTATCAAATCATGACCCGCTAATGCATTCCGGGTTTCTCCATCCAGAATGTCATCCAGCCGGCCATGGGCCCCGCGCTCATCCTTGACCCGTTGAAAAAAGAGCAATGGATCGGCGATCCGCCATCGGGCATAGGTATCCACCCAGATGAACCGCTTGTCCCGGGTCGGCACCTGATTGGGATCTCCATCCCATTCCAGAAAGCGTTTATCAAAAAAATGGGTTTCCTGCAGCAGCGGCAGCTTGACATGGACGCCGGCGTTGATGATCGGAGCGCCTACCGGCTTACCGAACTGCGTAATGATGACCTGATCGGTTTCACTGACAATGAAAAGAGTCGATGAGAGCAGAATCAGGGCGATAACAACCAGAATTCCGCCTGAAATCAAAGCTTTCTTATTCATTTTTGGCTCCATTCCGGTCTGATTTGGGAAGGTCGAACTGAAAAAGAGGAAGAATGCCGGAGGCTTTATCATCCGTAATCAGTTTCCGCCCTACCTTGGACAGGACCTCATGCATTGTCTCCAGATAGACCCGCTGCCGGGTCACATCCTTGGCCTTGATATATTCCCGGTACAAGGAATTGAAACGCAAGGCGTCTCCCTGGGCCTCATTGACCCGTTCCAGAGCATACCCTTTGGCCTCCTCCACCATTCGCTGAGCATCGCCGCCTGCCTTGGGGATTATCTTATTGTATTCCGAACGGGCCTGATTGATCAGTTTTTCCCGTTCCTGCTGGGCTTCATTGACTTCATTGAAAGATGGCTTAACCTCATCCGGCGGATTGACGTCCTGCAACACCACCTGTTCCACCTTGATCCCGGTTTCATACTGATCACACAATTCCTGAAGCTTGAGCGTCACCGAACTGGCAACCTCTTGACGTCCCACAGTCAACACCTCATTGACCGTTCGATCCCCGACAATCTCTCGCACAATCGATTCACTCATATCGCGGAATGTTTCCCGGGTATTTCTAACCTTGAACAGATACTTGACCGGATCCACAATCCGATACTGTATAATCCATTCCACCCGAGCGGCATTCAAATCTCCAGTCAGCATCAAAGCTTCATCATCAAAGCTTTCCTCCGAATAACTGGAGCGAACCCCGGACTGAATCGTCCGGAATCCGAATTCCTCTTTCAATTGACGCTGGACCGGGACCTTGTATACCGATTCGATCCCCAACGGCAGTTTGAAATTCAAACCGGGTTCCGCCTGACGACTGAACCGGCCAAATCGCAAAATCACTCCGACTTCTTCCGGGCTGATGGTAAACCAGGTTGAAAACAGAATGACCAATCCTACCAGCAAACCGAACAGGTACCCCGCCAACTTCACTCCCATCCCGGGTATCCGGATGGTATTCGGGTTTAAACCCATCATTTTTTTCCTTTCTATGATGGTAACGGCTCGACCAATCACCTTCATCAATTGCGAGAATCATTCTATAAGACGGGCAATGAGGGCCCGATCACGATAACCATCACCACCGCATCACAACATAAGAGTATATAACAATATTAAATCAAAATCACAATTAGTCAAGAAAATAATAAAAATGAATCAGATTCCGGCATGAAATAGTTATCCAACAAATCCCATTGAATCTGAACCGAGGGTTTTCTAAGAAAGAGAACAACCTGCCATGAAACTCACCTGAAACAATTATGAAACCATCTAAAAATTGAGCTTGACATAATCCGGATTTTTTTCTTAATTATGAAAGCTGAAATTTATTCTTAACGAATGGAGAATCATAACTATTCATGCTGGAGCAGATTGCCCGAAGGCATCCCCCTGAATATCGTTATCGGGAGAGTGATTGGTATTCGGAATTAAAGCATAATTATTCAGATTATCAATACCAGATTCTCAGAACCGCCTATCTCGTATCCACCCCTATTCCAATCATTTTATATCTGTTTCAGATTATCCGGCATGACTGGCACCTGTGGCTGAATTATCTGATTCCTTTTCTCTTACTCATCGGAAGCGCCTATTGTCTGAAAAAAAACCGCCAGGTCAAACTATTCATTGTCATAACAATTGTAACCATCCTGGTCGGGTTTTACTGCGCCTTATTTCTTCCCGGGGGGGAAGATATTCATGTTCTGATCCTACTGGTTTTCACCCAGTATGTTTTTCAATTATTAGGGGTCAGACAGGGCCGGATCTATTCGCTTATCTTCTTGCTGCTGGCCTCGATTCCTATCCTGATGATCTATACCGGAATCCTTGATTATCATTTATCGTTGACTCTCAGCCAATATCTGGTTATCGGTGCCATCTATCTGATCAACTATGCCTTCATGGAGGTATCGGAACGGCGTCATGAGTATTATCTGTCGGTCATCATCGAAAAACTGACCCATGATCATGACACGGGATTACCCACCAAAGAGGTGCTGCTGCACAGTCTGGATCCCAATCAGCCCTCGATGTTGATGATCGTCAGCATCGAGAACTTCAGCGAACTGGTCACGGTCTATGGTTATGAACTATCCGAGCGAATCATCATCAATACCTCGACCCAGCTGCAGCACCTGATCGGAATGACGGACTACCGTTGTTACCGACTGAGAGGGCACGAGTTTGGTCTGCTGATTAAGCTCCATTCCGATGCCGTTTCCCATCCTGCTATCGAAAATAAAATCCATGCCATATGGAACGATCTGAACACGATGACCATGAAATGGAACGATTTTCAGATCAAGCTGTGCTTCAAAATCGGCGCTACCATCATTAACTCCACCAACTATCTGTCGGCATTATCGGAAGCCGATATAGCCCTGGTTGAATCCAGACGGCTAAATACTCCGTTCAAGCTGTTCAACCGGAATTATCAGATTAAACAGAATGCGGTGGATAATTCGCTCAAGCTTTCTACCCTGATAGAAAATATCGAGCAAAAGTGTTTTAAAGCCCTTTATCAGCCCATCATCGATGTCAAGACTAACCAAGCCGTCTGGTATGAAGCCTTGCTCCGGATCAGAAACCGGCAAGGCGATTATGTATCTCCGGCCGATTATATGGAGGTGATCAAAGCCTCCGGAATCTCGTTCAAAATTACCGAGTTTATGTTTCTGGAAGCGGTCCGGACCATCCAAACGATTAACAAGCAGATCTCCATCAATGTCAATCACTATGATCTACTTCAGACGGAATTGATCGACCTGATCAAGATAAAAATGAAACGGGATCCAAGCCTCAAGGAGTACCTTATCTTTGAGATCACCGAATATGATAAAATCATCAGTCTCAGCGAACTGATACCCGTGCTGCGGGAGCTTCAGGGACTCGGACTGAAAATCGCGGTAGATGATTTCGGTAGCGGATACTCCAATTTCAACACCCTGTTCCAATTACCGATTGAATATGTCAAGATTGACGGTTCACTGATCCAGCGCATTCTGATTGATGAAAACGCCCATCGAATTGTGGAAACTATTCAGGCCTTGTGCCGCAAGATCGGAAAAAAGAGTGTGGCCGAATATGTGGATCGCCACGAGCTGTATCATCGTCTCAAAGAGATTGAAATCGATTACTGTCAGGGATATTTGTGGGGAGAACCCAAAACAATGGAAGATCATCAGCGCATTGAATCACAGTCATTATCCGGCCTGCCGACATCCTGACGCGATCTGAAACGGATCAAATGCGGCTCGGTTCTCTTCATCCGATACCAATCCCTTTTCATTAAACCTCAACAAGGAGCAACAGAATGAAAATCATTTTCAGAGTGTGGCTATTCCTCCTGTGTTCGGTAGTCATAACCTCGGCCCTTGAGATTCAGATGACCCTGGACGATGGAACGCCGGCTTGTTCACTGATCGGAAGCTGGAATAGCCGGACATATGGCAAAGCGATCAACGGAAGCGCCAAATACAAGCGGAAAGGGGACGGATCCGCCTATGCCAAATGGACGACTCCGATCACCTGGCCGGGTGCCTATCAGATCGAGATGAACTGTATCAACGGTAAATATGCCGACAGCGCTTTTTTCACCATCCATACCGCCCAGGGTGATACTACGCTGATCATCAGCCAGTATACCCGGGAAGAATGGGTCATGATGGGCACCTTTGATCTGGCGGATGAATGCTGGATTAAAGTAACCGATAGTTTTCTGGGCGCCGGTAATTATGTTCTGGCGGACGCCATCCGACTGACCTATGTTCAGAACACCTATGATATCCGGGGACAGATCAGTTTTCAGGACGGCAACACCCAGCTTCCGGCTCGATTGGTGCTGGTCTCCAAGGGAAGCCGGGATCCGATTCTGAACCTGATTCTGATGCCGGAAAATCGGGAATTTTCCTTTAGCGATGTTCCGGACGGAGACTATGAGATTATTGCCACAGCCTTCGGCTGCGACACACTATATCACACCGGAATCACAGTCAGCGGCGCTGATATCGGCGGATTGAATCTAACAATCACGCCGGCCGCCGGCCCCCGATATTCAGTCACCGGGCAGGTAAAACTGAACGATTCGCTAACCGGTCAGTATAGTGCCATTGCACTCTATCCCTCCAATGATACCCTGGTCATCGGCCGAGACTCGGTCCTACATCAGGGCAGCTACACCTTTTCCAATCTGCCGGCCGGCACCTATCGGCTGAAATTCAGCGCTCCCCATTACCTGAGCGACACCACCAGCCTGGCGGCCGTCACCATTACCAATACCTCACTGAACCTGGATCCGGTCACCCTCTATCGCTATATTCGCTATGCCTGGCTGACCGACTCCCATATCGGGTCCGGCAACGATGCCGCCCTGGTCGCCGCTTTCAATCAAATCGCCGCCATGAAGGATGAACTCGATTTCGTAATCCATACCGGGGATATAGCGGAAAAGGGATTGGGTAGCGAACTGACCATCTATAAGAATCTGGTATCGGCCTGCCCGATCACGGTGTGGTCAGTACCGGGCAACCATGAAGCCAAATGGACCGAATCGGGTCTGCAGGATTTCAAGGATCTGATCGGCCCTACTCGATACTCATTTGAAAACCAAGGATTTAAATTCCTGGGCGTCAATTCCGGCATCCCGCTGCGTCGTGACGGAGCCTTTGATCCGGCGGATGTAATCTGGATGGAAAATGAGCTGAAGCAAATGGAAAATCCGGATATGCCGGTCGTCATCGCCTTCCACCACCCGGCCGATTACGGCTCAATGTTCAATTACTGGCAGATCCTGGATCTGGCTAAGCGATACCGGACCGTATTTGTGATGGTAGGGCACGGCCACAGCAATGTCACCTATGATTTCGAAGGCCTGCCGGGCGCCATGTGCCGGTCCACTTATGCTGATCCGGCCGGATTCGGTATTGTGACCCTCTCGGAAAAAGAGATCACCGTCCAGGTTTGCAACTCTTCCACCGGGTCTATCGCCAAGCCGTGGTACCGAGTTACCACCCCTTCCACCCGGCTGCCCCAGATCGAATTTGTGAATTTGACTGAAAAAGAATCGATCAGCGGCACCCGCTCGATCCAGATCCGGACCAGCCAAGCGGTCACCAACGCTCAATTTGAAATCCGCTTCGGCAGCGGCGTCAAACAAATCATGACGGGCAGCGGAAGCGACTGGCAGACGGAACTGGTCACCGATACCATGGATAACGGCTATCATGCCATTATCGTGACCGTTACCGACGGTCAGGGACGATCCCTGCAGGCGACTCGAGGATTCTATGTGGAAAACCAACTGCCGCGGGCTGTCTGGAAGTATCAGGCTCAATCCTGGACCATGGTCAAACCGGCCTGCGACGGAGAACGGGTTATTACCGGTACCGAAGACGGCCGGATCATTGCGTTGAACCTGAGCGACGGAAAGGAATGCTGGCCGCCATACCGGACCGGGGGATCGGTTTTCTCTTCCCCATTGATCCACAACCAAATGGTGCTGGCCGGCTCTACCGACGGCAAGCTCTATGCCATCGACCTGACCAACGGCCAACTGCTCTGGACCTATGATGCCGGAATGCCCATTCTGAGCGCGCCGGTCATCCATGACACCCTGCTGTTCCTGGGTGGAAAATCCGGATTGTGCGCCATCAGCCTCAATTCACACCAGCAGGTCTGGAAAAGCACCAAGATCGGGATGGTGGAATGCAAACCGGCCATCATCGATTCGCTGATCATCGCCGGATCATGGGATAAAACCGTTAAGGCCTTCAATCTCTATACCGGAAACCAGATCTGGTCCTGGAATCGGAACTCCAGCTTCTACTATGCCCCAGCTTCATCCTGGCCGGCCCTGGGGATTGACCGGGTCTTCGTCGTCGATCCGGAACGCTATCTATCCGCTATCTCCCTGTCAACCGGTAAGACCATCTGGTCTTCCAAGACTTACGAGATGTATGAATCAGTCGGGATCTCCCAGGATAAAACCCAGGTTTACGGACGGTCTCTGGACGGTAATCTGTATGCCTTCTCAGCGACCGATAGCGTCCAGACCCTGTTGTGGACCTCACCGATCGATTACGGATGGGATAACACCACCTCAATGCCGATCAATCATAAAAGCATCGTCTTCACCGGGAGTAAACGAGGATTTGCCGGAGCCGTCAAGGCTTCAACCGGTGAAGTATTATGGAAATACTGGATTAATCACGGTTATGTCAACACCCCAACCCCGGTTTCGGAAAACCAGGTCCTGGTAACCGGACTGGACGGCTCCGTCATGCTGTTGGAGGGAAATGTTTCGACTCCGATTCAGCAGGATCAGCAGCCCGACTCGGATTCACATACCCAACTCCCGCTGACGCCTTATCCCAATCCCTTCAATCAACAGGTTACCCTGGCCTATTCACTCGACCAATCTCAGAAGGTAGAGATCAGTGTTTACAATGTACTGGGACAGGCCGTTTATACCTTTCCGTCTCAAATCCAGCCGGCAGGCACCCATAAACTGAACTGGAACGGAACCGATGATCAGGGACAAGCAGTTCCCTCGGGATTGTACCTGATCCGGATGGCAACACCGGAACAAAACCAGATCAGCAAAATTATGTTGTTAAAATAAGAAATGATACCTCACCCGTCATTTCGATATCAATAATCAAAAATCACCATCCGCGTCCGGGAAGAAGTATAAAATTCTTCCCGGACACCGGATGATCATGACAATCTGAATCCCCTCCGAATCAAAAATCTTAGCGATTAGGAAAGATGCTGTCTTCCAGATACTGGACGATCTGGGAAATGGATTTGGTCGTTTTGGGAATGATCAGAATGGTATCATCCCCGGCCAAAGTCCCCATGATTTCGGGACAATTCCAGGAATCGATGACGAAGGCCACGCTGGGAGCGCATCCCGTCAAGGTTTTCATCACGATCAGCATTTCATTCCATGTAATATCCAGCACCTGGGAAGGAACAACCTGGCGTTTGGCGGTCAGGGTTTCCCCCGGGATCTGGTATCGGGATCCTCCGGGATGAGGCACGCGAATAGCTCCGATTTGAGCCAGATCGCGGGATAACGTGGCTTGAGTCACCTTGATGCCCCGTTTGGCCAGTTCCCGGACCAGATCGTCCTGGGTATTCAGACTTTGTTTTTTGAGGATCTGCAGGATAAGATGGCGTCGTTTGTCTTTTTTCATTTCCATTTTTTAAGAACCTAAGTTAGAAAACAGGGTTTCCATGATCTGTACCATACGGTCGATTTGGTTGGAATTGACGATTAATGGCGGGGCCATCCGGATGACATTCCCGCCGGCAGCCGCCGTGATCAGGCCTGACTTGAGCAATTCAGCTCCCAATTCCGAGGAATTATAAGCCGGATTGATTTCCACTCCGATCAGGAGCCCGCGTCCGCGGACCTGGGTCACGACATGGGGAAATCGGTCGGCCAGGCTCTGAAGCTGTTTAAGGGCATAAAGCCCAAGCTGCGCAGCCTGATCGATGATTCCGTCATTCCACAGGGTTTGAAGAACAGCCAAGGCCACCCCGGTCACCAATTCGCCTCCTCCAAAGGTTGAGGCATGATGGCCGGGTTCAAAAGCAGCCGCCACCGATTGACGGGCCAACATACACCCGATCGGCAATCCCCCGCCCAAGGCCTTGGCCAGGGTGATAATATCCGGTTCCACACCGAACGCTTGAAAAGCAAACAGCGTGCCGCAACGCCCGATACCGGTCTGCACTTCATCGATGATCAGCAGAAGCTGATGACGGCGGCAAAGAGACTCGACCCCTTTCAGATACTCCGGATCAGGGATGAGTACTCCCCCCTCGGCTTGAATCGCTTCCAGCATGACGGCGACCGTCTCTGAAGTCACGGCCTTCTCAATGGCCTCCAGATTATTGAACGGCACGTAGTCAAATCCCGGAACCAAGGGTTCAAACCCCTGCTGATACTTGGTTTGTCCGGTAGCGGTCAGGGCAGCCAGGGTTCTTCCATGAAACGAATTGAAGGCCGTGATAATCCGATAGCGGCCTCCTCCCCATTTCCGAGCTAGTTTAATGGCCCCCTCATTGGCTTCCGTTCCGCTGTTACAGAAAAAGGCCTTGTCAAACCCCGAGTGCTCCACCAGCCACTGAGCCAGCAATGCCTGGTTCCGGGTATAAAACAGATTCGAGGTGTGAATCAACCCGGAGGCCAGTTTTTCAATCGCTTGAACAATTACGGGATGACTATATCCCAACGCGTTAACAGCAATTCCTCCTAAAAAATCAAGATACTCCCGCCCCTTGGTATCATATAAACAGGCCCCCCGTCCGTAAGAAAGCTCCAGCGGAAAGCGCTTGTAAGTATTCATAATATAGGTCTGTGTCAATTCAGTGATCGTGATATCCGGCATCATTCATCCTTTTTTTTGAGAAATCCAATCGGAACGACCGGGTCACCAAAATCCAACCCGGCCAATTCAATGGCCAATCAGAGCGAGTCACCAGGTCGATGGGGATTGACCATCAGTCCCCTACGAACTGTGTCCCGATACCTTCATCGGTAAACAATTCCAGCAGCAAGGAATGGGGGATACTCCCATCAATCAGATGGACCTTGTGGACTCCCCCGTTTAGGGTTTCAAAAGCGGAACGGACTTTAGGAATCATCCCACCGGTGATGACTTGTTCATCCAAATAGCGTTCAGCCTGAGCCTGATGCAGAGTACTGATCCGTTTCTGCTGAACCATAACACCCGGTACATCGCTGATATAGATCAGTTTTTCGGCTTTGAGGGCTTGAGCGATGGCCGCAGCGGCGATATCGGCATTGATATTGAACGGTTTACCTTCACTCCCCCAGCCGATCGGGGAGATCACCGGAATAAAGCCGTTATCCAGCAATACATTGATGATTTTTACATCCACCTGTTCCACCTCACCCACCCAGCCGAGATCATCCCCGGTTTCCGACACGCTTTTGCGGGCTTTCAACAGACCGGCATCCTTGCCGGAGATTCCGACGGCACAGCCTCCCTGCCGGTTGATCATTCCGACGATCTCCTTGTTGATTTTTCCCCCTAATACCATAACCACTACATCCAGCATCTGCTCGCTGGTAACCCGCTGGCCGTTGACAAAGGTGGATGGAATGCCCATTTGATCGGAAAGGCGGCTAATCTCCTTTCCCCCGCCATGAACGATCACCGGACGGATATTGAAATGACTCAACAGGGCAACATCTTTGGCGAAGGCCTCTTTCAAACCTTCGTCGGTTTGAGCGGCTCCACCGTATTTAATAACCATGGTTTTGTCACGAAACTGATGAATATAAGGCAAGGCCTCCACCAAGACATGGGTTAATGATTCGGTAGCGGCCGAGATTTCGATCGATGGTTGATTCATGGATCAGCTCCGATAGTGGGCGTTAATAGTGATATAATCTTTGCTCAGATCGCTGGTCCAAACCCGTTCCGATTCCGAGCCCTGGTTCAGATCCAGGCACAGGCTGATTTCCGATTGCTGGAGGATCGGCAGGACAGCCTCTTCCTGATAAACGACCTGGTATCCGGGGAGCAGTATATCCATCCCGCCGATCGAGAGGCGGATTCGATCGGGCTGGAACTCGATGCCGGAATAACCGACAGCAGCGATGATTCGTCCCCAATTGGCATCTTCGCCATGAATAGCGGTTTTAACCAGCATGGAATCGGCGACGGATCGGGCGGCTTGCAGGGCTTCCTCCCGGGTGCGGGCTCCCTGAACCCGGATCTCAATCAGCTTGGTAGCGCCCTCGCCATCCCGCACGATCATTTTGGCCAGGGCTTGACAAACCTGAACCAGTCCATCGCGAAAGAGCTCGCAGGCCGGGGTATCCGGCTTAATCTCAGATGCCGAAGAAAGTCCGTTGGCCATCAGCACTACCATATCATTAGTACTGGTATCATTATCGACACTGATCCGATTAAAGGAGCTTTCCACGGCCTCACGCAGCAAGGACTGCAGCAGATCGGGCGACAAGCACGCATCGGTAGTGATGAAACCCAGCATGGTGGCCATATTGGGTTTGATCATCCCGGACCCCTTGGCCATCCCCCCGATGCTGACCGGATGATCCTGGATGGAGAAACGGACGGCATACTCCTTGGGGAAGGTATCGGTGGTCATGATCGCCTGAGCGGCGTCGAGATGGTAGTGAGGCTTTAGATGCTTACCGGCCAATTGGATACCGCGGTGCATAATATCCATTTTAAGGGGTTGTCCGATCACACCGGTGGAGGCAACCAGTACACTCTCCGGGTTGATCTTCAGCATTTCGGCTACTGCCCGGATACAGGACCGGGCATCTTCGAGGCCCTGCCGGCCGGTGCAGGCGTTGGCGGAACCACTGTTGATCAGAATAGCCTGCTGATAAGGATTTTTGGCCAGTTGATCCCGATCGATCTCAACCGGAGCCGCCACGACTTTGTTGGTCGTGAAGAGAGCGGCCGTCGCCGCCGGCTGACGGCTGACGATCAGAGCCATATCCTTACGGCTCTTTTTCAGGCCGGCATGAACGCCGGCTACAGAGTACCCGGCGGCAGCGGTTATCCCGCCACTCATTTCATTTATCATAAAAGTCCTTCTTCCTCTTTGAGATGATACATCAGATTCATATTCTGGATGGCCTGACCGGCGGCTCCTTTAACCAGATTATCGATGGCGGTATTGACGATCAGGCAGTCATGGGTCTGATCAGCCGATATTCCGATATCACAGACGTTGGTATAGACGACATTCTGGATCTCGGGCGGATTTTCGGACAGACGGACAAACGGCGAGTCGGCATAGAACCGGGCATAATGGGCCCGAACCGCATCCAGATCGAAATCGGACCGGAAACGGACATAAATGGTGGTATAGATCCCCCGGCTCATCGGCACCAGATGAGGCACAAACACAACCTGCGCCGATCGGCCGGAATGCTTTTCAAGATAATATGCAATTTCCGGGGTATGCTGATGACTTCCGATTCGATAGGCCCGGATCGATTCATTGACTTCGCAGTAACTGAAATCAAGAGCCGCTTTGCGGCCCGCCCCGGAGACTCCCGATAAGGCATTCACAATCATGGGCTGATTCACTTGGTCAGTCAGACTCAAAATGGGAGCCAACCCCAGAATCGAGGCTGTCGGATAGCATCCGGGATTGGCTATGGCTGCAGCGCCATTGATTTCACTCCGGAACAATTCCGGTAATCCATACACAAACCGCGGCAACCATTCCTCGGCTCGATGCGGTAATCCATACCACTGCTCATAAATCCGGACATCGGGAAATCGAAAATCCCCGCTTAGATCAATCACCTTTTTCCCGGCCACCATCAGATGAGGGATAACCGACATCGATTCCCCATGCGGCAACGCCAGAAATACCAGATCAGCCGAATCCAGCCGAGACACATCAAAATTCTGTATCTCCAAATCGATCCGACCTCTAAAAACCGGGTAAAGATCGGATATTTTTTTTCCGGCGGTCGTCTTGGCAAAAATCGACACGATCTCAGCCGACGGATGTCTCAACAGCAGGCGGATCAGCTCTTTGCCGGAATAACCCGACCCGCCGACAATCGCAATCTTGATCATAATCAACTCCTCCATGCAATTTTAATAAGTATAATTATACATCTTGTACTATATTTATGCAAGAGGAATTTTTATTTTTTCAGATTTTTGTTGGCATTGTTTCCTGGAATGGATCGGATCACCGGTTGTCCGTCACCGGATGCCGTCTTAAGTGAAATGTTTTGTAATCCGATCCCATCATGTTTCACTGGTCATGGGTCCCGGAATCGGTCAGATAAGGAAGCACCATCTGTTTGAGCTGTTCCAGCGGCAAAGCTCCCGATTGACGCGAAACCACTGTTCCGTTACGGAAAAGAATCAGAGTCGGTACGCTTTGGATTTGGAATGAAGCCGCCAGATCGGGTTGGGTGTCGATATTGATTTTGACCACCACCAGGCGTCCTTTCAATTCATCCGCCAGACGATGGATGATCGGGGCCAGCATTTTGCACGGCATACACCATTCGGCCCAGAAATCGGCCAAAACCGGCAGTTTCGATTGGCGAATCAATTCTTCGAATGATTGAGGCAGATGGGATTCCGGCATACGGGTCTATCCTTGCATAGGGTTATGGTGAGGCTAACGATCCAGTCAACCGGCCGGGTCGCCAAAACCGGCGCTCACGACACGAGTATGGCTCATTGATGCCAATCGGTTTATGACATCCGATCGATGAATGATGAATTATACGGTTCTACTTTCGATAAATATAATGGACCCTGAATAATTTGTCAAGTCGCTTTCAAATAAAAATAGTTTTTAGATTCAATTTTCATGTGAGATGGTATTTAGACGCCGCTACCGTAAAAATTACTTGACACAATATCAAAAAAAGATTAAGTATAATCGATGTGAAATCGTCAACCGATCCCATGTCGTCATCCCATCACAGCGAAATGGTCCCGCCGGTTCCGAACCGATACGGTCCCGATTCCACTCAAGGAGTAATCCCGACATGTACACAGTCGTCATTCTATGGCTGCAGCACCGAATCACCTACCGACACCCTACCGGTTACCAAGAAGAACTGAATTGCCAATGTGAGATCCTGCTGATTCCGATGTGTTTGATGGCGATCCTGGCCTGGCTGCCTTTTCTATTTCTGGACCGGATCATCTATCCGGAGATTTCCGTTTTATGGTATCTGCGCTTAGGATTTCCTTTGATTGCTCTGACGGCCATCCTGCTCCATAAACTCCCACTCCATTTCCCCTACAAGGGATCGATTCTGTTTTCCGGTGTGATCACCTACCTGCTGCTGGCTTCCGGTCTGATCTTGGGATTGGTCAAGGGGGATCCGGTTTATTTGGGAGGATACTCGATTGTGATTCTGACACTACCATTGACTCCGATCCGAATCAGCCATTCGCTGATCATGATGGTCATTTCGCTGGGTATCTTTGTCCTGACCGGATTCATCCGTCAGATGGATTTCACTACCGGTCATCAGTGGTACGGTTTATCAAATCTGGCCGTCGCCGTCATGGCTTCCCTGATATCCATCATTATTACCGGGCATATCCGAAAGAATATCTATCGGGACGACCTGCTGATTCAGCAAAAAAAAGATCAAAAGAACGCTCTCTATTTCCAGGAAAAAGGGATTTCCAAACGGGAACAGGAGATCATCGCGCTGATCATCCAGGGATGTTCCAATCAACAGATCGAAGAGCACCTGAATATCTCCGGCAGTACGGTCAAGACCCACATTTACAATATCTATCAGAAACTGGAGATCAAGAACCGGATTCAATTACACAATCTGGTTCAGCACATCAGTACCGAATGGTAAAGATCCCGGCGCCTTCCGATCCGTCATCTACCTTACAGCGGCAGCTGTACCATTCCCAGATTGTCATTCTCGGGGCCGTATCGGAGGGATAATAAGAAATTAGCCGGCATTCACGGAATGATATTCGGTTATCGAATGATGATAGTTTACAGTTGAAAAAACCTTGCCATCATACCGATAATGATATGAAAACAAATCCAATCCAAATTATATTATTTGATCGGTTTTATCAAGTCTGTTTAACTTGACAAATCAGGGTATTTTGGGGTTGACTTTGTAGCTGTAAGTTATTGTGGGATAATTAACGCGGCTATAGGGACTTGAACCCCAAACCTACGGATTAGAAGTCCGTTGCTCTATCCAGTTGAGCTATAGCCGCAGGATTCGTTAATCAATATATAGTAAAACCCTCCAAATGTCAAGCCCAAAAACACGCCGCAGGCCGGGGACAGGTAGCATAGGCGCTTTATGGAACCGGGCTGTCCGGATTGGGCAACTGCCGTAAAAAATCCAGGATCGGTCGGCGTGATTCATCAGTCATATCGGGACGTTCCAACATGGCTTCCAGGTACTGCCGACCCTGAGGGATATAATTCAACTTGATGGAATTGATTCCCATCAGGTAGAGCCATTGGGTGTAATTGAGATCCAGAACCTGGTTTTCATGCTCCTTAAGAAACATCAGGGCCTTTTCGGGCTGATTCAAGCGGGTATAAACCTGCCCTAAGGCGACAATACTATATTCGCATTTGAAGTGGCGGTTGGCATAGGCCGCCTCCCTCTCAGCCAAGGGATATCGATGATGCTGCATCAGGATCTGGAAATAGCGCTGGGAAAAGAAACAATCCTTGATAGCCCGGGTTTCAGGCTGGTTGAATTCAAACAGGGTATACCCGCCCATCAGGATCGCCGGCATCAAAGCCAACTTGACTGTTGTTTTGATCCATTCGTTTCTGTTCCGCACCAGATTCTTGAACAATCCGAAACCATAGACCAGGGCATAGGATGCCGGTAAGGTTAAAGCAGCCAGGATGGGAAGACGGTATCGGCTGGTGATGATGGTAAGGATAAAGGTGGCGGAAAACAAAAGGATCATCCCCAGCAAAATCCGGATTCGCGGATGGATTCGGAAGGCCAGAATGAGTCCCAGGATTGCCCAGGGCCACAGCAGAGCAAAATTGAGAGGAAATAACCGCATCATCCTCGAAATCCGTTGAAACTGATAATAACATACATTTTCCGGAATTTCGTAACTCCCAAACCATATCCGTGAATCTTCCAGTTTGTTTTGCATCCAGCCGACAAAATAGTCCAGTTTCGACCGGACTGGCGAGTACTCTTCTGCTCTCGGATTAGACGATAAGAGGGTATCCGAAGCCACCACGCTCGAGTCTTGGGATTGCAAAGCGACCGAACTTCGGGATACCGGACGGGATTCAGCTACAGCTCCGGCCTGGCCCGGCGGCGGAAGCGGATCATCCCGCGTTTTCCCTTTAAGACGCTTATCCCGTTCCTCCCGATTGGCATAAGCATATACATCACAACTGTTCTCTCGGTTGAGATCATAACTCAGCCGATTTTGATGACTCAACAGGTTCAATCCCTGATAATGATAGAGCTGATCATTCCGATTCAGAATATGCCAAGCCCGCCATTTGACCGGAGCGATCACCGATAGCGCGCTGATCAAATATACTATCCCGATCAGTGTCAGACGACGCCATGATTGCTTACGAAAACGGAACCACAGCATCGGTAGAACCGCCAGTGACACCGGGTAGAAATTATAGCGAAAAGAACCGGCCAGGGAAAAGGTCGCACCAAGGGCAACCAGCTTCCACCAGAAGAAGCGTTCCGGCCGGTCGGGATAGCAGACCGAATACAGCCAGGCCAGAATAGCCAGAAAAAATGTGACCGAAAGTGATTCACGGATCAGGATGACCTCATACATCCAAAAGATACCCGTCAAGGTATAGAGCGCGGCAGCGATCAATCCGATGGCGGATCGGTTGAAAATCTTACCTCCGAGATAGGCAATCAACACCCCATTCAATCCTCCCAGCAGCAGTTGAATGATAATGGGGAGCATGATGGAGCGGCTCCCGGACAGCATGAAAATCAAAGCCAGCCAGTCACAATAGATATGCTTGAGTGAAGCCAGATGCTGCTGCATCGTCATGAATCCATGATCCAAGCGATCATAAGTATCGGCGATCCAGCTTCTCATATCAGCCCCTTCAGCATGATTGTAAAGCAGAAGTCCGGTATCCCGACTGATCTCCCATAAAAAAAGACCGCGGCTGATCAAGGCCGCCGCAACCAACAATCCCAACAGAAACCCGGGCGAATGCCACCAGGACACCCTTGACGGCATCCGGACAGGATTTGAATAATGATGACTCATTCCATCAATCCTTCGAATGAGGGTGAAACGCATCGTTGACAGTATCACTGATAAAAACTATAGTTGCATTCAATATAAACGATTCCTGAACCAAGATCAATAGAATTTCAACGGATTATAGACTATCCGGCAAGATTTCCGGAAATTGCAGGTAAAATCCACTTATGACGGCTTTCCTGCTCCCAAAGCCCCGAAGCGCATCCATTCAAAATAGAGTGAATCAATCAATCACGGATTGAAAATAATTTTTTATTGATATCGCATGAAAAAACTTGCATTTTTAATCAACAGATGATATTTTAGGGATTGAATGAACCGAAGATGGGATGATTAAATCCGTAAGGAATACCAATGGAACCCTGCGCCGGCCGATCAGGCGGAAACAAGCCGATCACCGGTCATTTTCTTGAATTGATGTCGTTGTGACCGAAAAACCGATTTGTGTACTTCATATCATCACCAGTCTGGGAATGGGAGGGGCCGAAACCAATCTTTACCATTTATTGAGTGAATGGCGATCTTCCGAATTGACCCATCATGTAATTTGTCTGGATGAAAAAGGAGTGATCGGCGATTGGATCGAGCGATTGGGGATACCGGTGATCCCGCTCCGGATGCGCCGCCGTCTCCGCCGTTATATCGGACTGATTCAGGCTTACCGTTATATGCGGCGTATCAAACCGGATATTATTCACACCCATATGTACCATGCCAACATTGTCGGAATACTGATCAAGGGCAAACGTCCCTGTATCTGGGGGATTTACTGCTCCAATCTGGATTCCAGCCGCTATTCCCGGCGGAGCCGGCTGATCAAGAGTATAAATTTTCGATGGTCTCATCGCCCCGATTATATTATTTTCAATTCCGAGGCCGGACTCCATTATCATATCCGGCATGGGTTTCCGGCCGCGCATTCAGGGATGATTCCCAGCGGGTTCAATACGGAACTGTTCCGGCCGAACGCCGGGGAGGGTGAACAGATTCGCCGGCAATACGGCATACCGAATAACGCTGCGGTAATCGGCTATTTCGCCCGGCTGGATGTTATGAAAAATCATGAAGCGCTGATCAAGGCCATTCCCAAAATCCTAAAATCGATCCCTGATACCCATTTTATTCTGGCCGGGCGGGGCGTTGAAAAAGAAAACCCGATTTTTCAAAACTGGTTGAATCAGGTTGAGGGATTGCATCAGATCCATTTATTGGGAGAACGTCACGATATCCATCAGTTATATAACGCCCTCGATCTGTTTGTGATGACATCCCGTTGGGGAGAGGGATTGCCGTCGGTCATCGGAGAAGCCATGGCCTCCGGAATTCCGTGTTTGGTGACCGATGTGGGTGACAATCGGCGTCTATTGGGAGATACCGGGATGTTTATTTCGTCGGAAACTCCGGAAGGCCTGGCGGACGAGATTATCCGGATCCTGAGGATCCCGCTGGCCGAACGGGTGGAAATGAGCACCCGGGCCAGGGAGCGAATCCTGAACTATTTTCAGATCGGCTATATCGCCCAGCAGTATTCCGATCTCTACCGGGATATTCTCCAGACACGTTCCACTGGCACAGATGATCATCCTTCCCGGAACTGACGATCTCGGGATCAGGGTTTACTCAAATGGCGGCTTCCGGGTTTATAAACCGGGATATTCTGTCGGCACAAGGGGCATTCATCGGGTTTGAACGCTTTCACCTGAATGGTAAGATTGGATAAATAAGGAATACCCAAATCACAGCTACCCCCTGAGCGGTCGACAATCGAAAGCGCCAAGACCGGATCGGCCTGACATTCCCGAACCAATTCCACCACCTCTTTGACGGATCCGCCGGTCGTGATGACATCCTCCGTCACCAAAACCTTCTCTCCGGGTTCCAGTTTAAAGCCGCGGCGGAGCATCATCCGCCCTTCCTGGCGCTCGGCAAAAATACTCCGCTTTTTTAACTGACGCGCAATTTCCTGACCGACAATAATTCCTCCCACCGCCGGGGATACCACGGTTGAGATCTCATCCGGTTTGACGGGCATCCGCTCGATCAGTTCGCGGCACAGTATCTCGGTATAATCCGGATACTGCAAAATTAAAGCACACTGAAAGTATTGATCGGAATGCAGGCCGGAAGTCAATTGAAAATGTCCCTCCAGTAAAGCACCCGATTTACGGAATAATTCCATGGTCTCGATCGATTGCATCATTGGTTTCTCCTTCCATTTAAATCGATTAAAACCGATTTTCATTCACTACCCATCCATCCGTCTCGCTCCTTATGATCACAGGACCTGAAGCGGGTCGACATCATAAAAAAACCGAATCCGGTTAAACCCCGGATCGGTTTGGAAAGAAGCCAGCAAATGATTAAAAATGCGGTTGACGGGAATGACCTGGGTGGTTTTAACCAGGATCTGGACTCGGAACTGCTGATTGATTTTAGCCAGAGGAGCGGGAGCCGGACCCAGTATTTTTTTACAGGCAGACAGAGGGGAAAGCGAGTTTCGGAATGCATCGGCAAAGCGTTCTGCTTCCCGGTTCAATACGGCTTCATCGTGATATTGGAATCGGATCAGAATCAGATGAACAAAGGGAGGATAATCCAATTTTTGTCTCAGGTCGAGCTCGAAATGGGCAAAACCTGGATAATCCTGGTGCCGGGCATAGCGTAGACAGTAGTTTTCCGGGGTATAGGTCTGGATGACAGCCCTTCCTTTTCTGGTGCCCCGGCCGGCCCGACCGATCACCTGTGTCACCAGATTGAAGGTGCGTTCGAAGGCCCTAAAATCGGGAAGATTCATCCCCACATCGGCCATCAGAATGCCGACCAGGGTCACATCCGGAAAATCCAATCCCTTGGTCACCATCTGGGTCCCAATCAGGATCTGGTACTTTTTTTCCTCAAAATCCTTCAAAATCCGGTAATGAGCATCTTTCTGACGGGTCGTATCCTGATCCATCCGGACAATCCCGGTATCCGGAAAAAGCCGCCGGAGTTCTTCTTCAACCTTTTCCAGTCCTAGCCCGCGGAAAAATATATGAGGACTTTGGCAGGCCGGGCAGGCCGAAGGCGGGGACTGCATATAATTACAGTAGTGACAGATCAACTGGTTCTGCCCGCGGTGATAGGTCAGCGGAATATCGCATAAGGGACATTTGGCGACTTCCCCGCACTCCCGGCATTGCCAATAGGGAGAATAGCCCCGGCGGTTCAGGAACAGGATGATCTGCTCATGATTTTCGAGACAGTGGCGGATAAAATAAAACAGATCGGGACACAGCAGGTTCCGAATCAACCCTTTATTTTTAAGGTCATAGAGATAGACGTCCGGTAGCGGATTATTCCGAATACGTTCCGGAAGTTCCAGCAACCGGTATTTGCCTTTGAGAACATTGGCATAGGATTCGAGGGATGGGGTTGCGCTTCCCAGCAGAATAGGAATCCGGGAGAGTTGGGCGCGTTTAACGGCGGTATCCCGAGCTTGATAAAAGGGGGCCGTGCCGGATTGCTTATAGGTTTGTTCATGCTCTTCATCGACAATGATCAGGCCGGGACGGTGGACCGGAGCGAACAGGGCGGAACGGGCCCCGATCACGACGACCGGCCGGCCGGCCATGATCCGGTTCCAGGCATCATAGCGTTCCCCGGATGAGATTCGGCTATGCAGGACCTCCACCTCATCGCCCAGCCGGCAGCGAAACTGCCAGGTCAGCTTGGGAGTCAGGGCGATTTCCGGCACCAAAACCACCACACTCATCCCCATTTCCAGACAACGGCGGGCCAGATTGAGATACACCTCGGTTTTACCGCTCCCGGTCACACCATGCAATAAAAAAGGCTGAAATCGATCCTGTCCCAGCCATGATTCCACCTGACCGATAACCTCGGCCTGTCGGGGCGTCAATCGGATCTCGGTATCGGCCGGATCAAATTTCTGATCGAGGGCGGCCCGGCGCTGGATGGTTTCTTCCCGGCACTTGATTAATCCCTCTTCCATCAAAGGGCGGATCAGATGTCCGACATCTTCGATCCGAATCCCGGCCGGGTTCTCCTCCAGCCTCTTCAATAACCGATATCGAGCCGGAAAACGTTTTGAGTAGTCCGGAGTATGCCACTCATCCCACCGTTGATCCGTCAAACTGTAAAGGCGACAGGTTTTGGGCGAACTCCGGGCCACCGACACCGCTTCCATCCGGATATAGCCCAGCTCACACCAGGCTTTCAGACAGTCCGGGTTGACCTTCCCCGGGAAAAGGGTCTTAAGCCGGCTCAGCGAAAAAGCCGGGTGGTCCATGATATACTTAAGCAAGGGACGATGAATGGAATAGCGTTGAATATCGGGCGGCAGGGTTTCGATCAGGGGAAACAGATTATAGTCGGTCTGCAGAAAAAATTCGGAGGGGATCAGGGTCTTAACAATTAGTCCGATGGTATAATTATAGTATTCCGCCATCCATCTCAGCCAGGACAGATAGGATTCATCAAATATCGGCTGATGATCCTCCACCTGATCCAGAAAGCGGCACTCGAATCCGGGTGGGGTCGAGGAAGTACTGATCACAATTCCCATACTGAAGCGGTTTTTTACCCGAACGGTTACCCGGACTCCGGGGCGGCAAATGGAAACGAACTCCTCCGGACAACGATAGGTCAGGAGTCCGACCCGAGGCAGAGGAACCGCGATCTCGGCAAAACAATCACTCATGGGATTGATCCGAGGCATTCATTTCCGTGATGAATCGGATCCGATCCATCACGATAGTCTGGATCCGGGGAGAAGCACCGACAATCCTCAGAATGATTCGACCTTCCGGATCCACCAGAATACTGCGGGGAATACTTTGCACCCCGTAATTAGCCTGGATGGAAGCATCCGCCGGCAGAATCGGAAAACTCAGTCCCAATTGCTGTTTGACTCCGGCGGCCAGATCGGCCCGGCCTTCGGTATTGATTCCCAGAATCACCAGGTTATCCGGTTTTTGCTGCTGAAACGCTTCGATCAGGGGAAGCTCCTTACGGCACGGACCGCACCATGAGGCCCAGAAAACCAACAACAGATAGCGGCCTTTCACGCCTTCCAGTGACCACGTCACACCATCCAGATCAACCAGATTGAAATCGGCGGCCTTCTCCAGAGTCGGTTTCATCAATCGCTGGAACAGCATCCGCTCTTCTTCGCTTGACAGCCCCCTCTTCTGAGCCGTCACATCGATCAGGTTATAGACTCCCATATCCGGTTTGAGCCGATAAGCCCGGCTCAGATAGTCCAGGGCTTGTTCCCAATGGTCGGTATCATAGGCGGTTTTTCCCAGCCAATAGTAAAAATCATAACTGGGATTCCGGCTGAAAAAATCGGATTGCCGGTGTAATGTCTCATAAGCAGCGCCATTCATTCCCCGGCGGGCCAACAGGATGCCCTTCATGAAATTCCACCAGGCCGGATCCGGATTGCCGGATGCCAATCCCCGGTTGATGAAGCGATATAAAAACCCCAGTTCGATGGTGGCGGGATCACTCAACAGGTAATAGGTAGCCGCCAGTGCGGTTCGGAATGAAGGGATCTTCGTTTCCCATGACCGGAGAAGACTGAGGATGCTTTGATTCCGCTCGGCCTGTTTCAGGCTTAGAAAATAAAAATAGTATCCCTCATCCAGGACCACCGAATCATGGACCTCGTGGAAAAACCGCTGAAATCCCTTATCGCGGCCCTCATCATTGGTCTGTATATAGATAGCCCGGACCTGAGGATTGTGAGGCAAGATCTCGGAGCTCAAATCCAGGGGATTGGACTCGGCCCAACAAACAGTCATGATAAAGATAAGGCAGATGGCGATGATCATTCGCATACAATTCTCCTGCTGGGTGGAATCCGACTGATGGAATCGGAAACAATACCAGACCGATCCGAGTCGGAACGAATCGATGATACCGAAAGGATCAGGTTTCAGATCTGAGCCCGAAAAACGGGGACAATCGGTTGCTTCAATATATCCAAATCCGGCCAGGAATCAAGATAAAAGAGATGAAAAATTCACTTGATTTTTCAGGAAAGATAGTTTATTTTCAATACGATATGTTGAAAAAACTTAAGATCAAAAACTTTGCCCTGATCAAAGACATTACGATCGATTTTCGGCCGGGACTGAACATTATCACCGGAGAAACCGGTGCCGGTAAATCCATCATAATCAATGCCCTTCAATTGATACTGGGCCAAAAGGCTGATCCGGCCATTATCCGCAGTGATGAAGATTTTGCGGTGGTGGAGGCAGTATTTGAATACACGGACGATCTTCAGCCGCTGTTGGAAGCTGAAGGATTGTCACTCGATGCCGCAGAATGCTGTCTGATGCGGCAGATCAACCGCAATGGAAAAAACAGGGCCATGGTGGATGACCAGATCATCAGCCTGGCAGGATTGAAATCCATTACCTCCCATCTGCTGGATATTCATGGCCAGCATCAGCACCAAAGCCTGCTGGATGAGCATGAGCATCTTAAACCATTCGATCGCTTGGGTCCTTATCAGTCAGTTCTGCAGGACTATCAGAACCTGTTTGCGGAGTATAGCGGGCTGCGCAGGCAGTATCAGCAGTCACAACGGGAGTATCAGGAGAGTCTCAAGCAAAAGGAATGGCTTGAGTTTCAGATCCGGGAGCTGAACCGGTACCAGTTTGAGCCGGATGAAGATCTGAGACTGGAAGACGAGATCAAGCGATTAGCCAACAGCCAGTTGTTGGCGGACTATTCCACTGAAATCCTGGAAAACCTGTATGAATCGGATGAATCGGTACTGAATCGGGTCCGGCAGTATGAAAAGAAGGTCCGTCAGATGTCGGAGATCGACAATCAGCTTCAGAACGCCGGTGAGATGTTTGCCGCTTTGGTACTGACCATCGAGGAACTGGGATTGATTTTTATTGATTACAGCCGCAAAATCACCCATGATCCGCAGCGGCTACAGCAGTTGGAAAAACGCCTGGGTGATATTGAAACCATGAGTATGAAATACAAAAAAAAACTGAATGAGCTGATCGACTACCACACGCAAACTACCCGTCAGCTTGAAGAACTGGATCTGTCTTCGGAGCATCTGAACAGGATGTCCGATGAGTTATCGAAACTTGAATCCCGATTGATTGAACTGGGGAAAACCCTATCCACCCAGCGAAAAGAATTCGGGCCGCTTTTTTGTCGGAACATTGAAGATAAACTCCAAGTTTTAGGAATGTCTCAGGCCCGGTTTTCCGTGGAGTGGCTGGAGCCCGAGACAATGTTGACCGGTCTGTTTCAGCCGGTGGTACTGTCGGAAAACGGAATGGAGAATCTGCGTTATCTGGTGACTGCCAATCCTGGAAATCCGCTGATGCCGATAAGCCGAATAGCCTCGGGGGGAGAGATTTCCCGTATTATGCTGGCGCTCAAATCGGTTTTAGCGGATGTTGTCCGGATACCCTGTATGATATTTGATGAAATCGATATCGGGATCAGCGGCCGGATTGCAGAAATGGTGGGAAAGGAAATGCTGAATTTGTCAAATACAACCCAGATCATCTGCATCACCCATCTGCACCAGATTGCCGGCATGGGATCTCATCATTTGGTGGTCAATAAAAAAATTGACCGGCAGCAGACCTATACCGAAATCACACCGGTGGAGGGCGATGCCCGGATTGAGGAGATTGCCAAGATGATCAGCGGTGGAATCGTTTCGGATTCAGCTCGGGCCCATGCCCGTCAGATTATCCAGCCCCATCATCAAGGTCAGTGACATGATCAAATCCGTCCTGATCCGCGATATAATGTCGTGGCCCAATCTGTGTTCCCTGCTGCGTATCATCCTGATCCCGGTTTTCATCGTCATGACGGTCCGAGCCGGTCATCAGCCGACAATGGTCGGAGGAGCACTTCTGGCCATCTTATTTTTGACCGATTGGGCGGACGGCTATCTGGCCCGTCGGTTGAACCGCATTACCGAAATGGGCAAGATTCTGGATCCATTAGCGGACAAACTGGCTTTCATTGCCATCGGATTCTATTTAGCCTATTTTTTTCTATTTCCCCGACTGCTCGTCATCCTGATTACCATCCGTGAAATCATCCTGCTGATCACCGGATGGCTGATGATCAAGCGATCCCATACTATTCCGGTATCCAACCGCTGGGGGAAATACTCCACCACGGTATTGGCGCTGGCCTATTTCTTTTTTTATGTTCGACTGCTGCAATGGGGAATAATCACAATCTATCTGTTTCTGATCTGTTTCCTGATCAGCAGTTTCTTGTATTTAAAGAATGCGGTCCGAATCGGGCTCAATAAGAACTCTCCCGGTTCCCCACCCGCTTCCCAATCCCGTCCCGGATACCGGGCTTCAGGTTATCAGAGAAAAACATTTTATCCATAACCGAATCAGAAAAGGAGTTAATCTCATGCGTTTTACTCTTTCACTAATGGCTGTCATCCTGCTGTTTGCCATGACATGTTCCGGCAAAAAAGAAGAAGGCTTACTGATCGTGGAAGTCGGAAGCCAGAAGTATTACTCTGAAACCTTTTGGTCGATGTTCCAGAATTCCAAGGAATACCGAACCGCCGGTTGGGACAGCACGGCCGTTATCGTCAATTATCTGAACGAAAAAGTTGTCCCGGCGCTCCAGATCCTGGAAGATGCCGAACAAAAGGGTATCCGCTCGGACTCAACGGTCCAGGCCCGCCTGGAGCAGCTCAAGATCGGATTATTGACCAATCGCGGCGGTCCGCTGTTTAATAAATACATTACCGAAGCCGTCAAAGTTACTGAAAAGGATGCCCGTGAGGTCTATGACAAGCTGAAAAACCGATGGCGGCTATCGGACATCCAGTTGGCCGATCAAGAGATGGCCGATTCGGTTCATCAACTGCTGGTCAACGGCGCTGATTTTAAAGCCATGGTCCAGCAGTTTTCGATCGATGAAGCCGCCAAAACCGCCGAGGGTGATATCGGATACCGTTCCTGGGACGATCCCAATATTCCCGGCCGAATGAAAGAGGTCATTTTCAAACTGAAAGTCGGTGAATTCTCCGAACCCATCTCCACCATGGCTGGACACCATATCATCAAAGCCATGGAGGTGGTTCCCTATGAAGGCCTCAAATCATTCGAAGAAGAAAAAGAACGGCTGATGGCCAATCTGAACAGCCAGGCCACCGCCGAAAAAATCGAAGACTTCATCACCATGATCAGGGAAAAAGCCGACTTCAAATACAATGAGTTCCTGTTCGGTCAGATTCAGGATCGGATGAAACAGGATTCTCTGCCGGTCATCGATTTCCGCGATTCCACTTTCTTCACTCAGGAAGAGCTGGATGCTTATTTCATGAGCTATTCCATCCGCAAATTCTCTTTGAAAGAGTTCATCGCCTATCTTAAACTCCGCGCTCCTTATATGCTGCGTCAGTTTCATACCTTCGACGAATTGAAGGATCGGCTTGAAAATGAGGTCCTTTTCCAGGAGATGATGTACCAGGAAGCCCTGTCGCTGGGGATGGACAAAGAACCATCATTTCAGGATGAACTGAAAAAACGCACCGAAACCATTATCCTGGAGCATATGAAACAGATGGAAGTCAACCGGAAAGTCCAGATCACCGAGGAAGACAAGAAGGACTTCTATCAGAAAAACACCGAATCGCTCTATTTCATCAAACCGGAAGTCAGTCTGCGCATCATTACCACCAAAGACAAAGCCAAGATCGACCAGGCTCAGGCCAGACTGAAAAAGAAGGAAGATTTCAGCATCGTGGCCAAGGATCTGTCGGATGACCGGCGATCAGCGGATCGGGGCGGTTTCTTCGGCAGTATTGACAAACGGGAAACCCGTCACGACTACTTGTTGAGAGAACTGAAACGGATGAGCAACAACCAGATTTCCGGAGTTATCCGGCATAATGGCGACTATATCATCATTCAGAAGCTGAGCGAAACCGAACAGGGGGTCATGCCGTACGAAAAGGTAGCCCGAAATGTGGAACGGGAACTGTACCGCCTGAAATCGGAAGAAATTGAAACCCAGTACATGAATGAGTTGAAAGCCAAGTATCCGCAGGTTTTTAATGAAGAAAACATCCGCAAAGTGATCCTGATGAGAAAAACAGAAAAGGCTCAAGATCCCAACCCAACTGAAAAGCCGACCAAATAGCCCTTTTTTTTCAAGGAGTATCCATGAAATTATCCGTTCAATGCCTGTTCTGGCTGATCATGACAACGGTCCTGATCCGGGGTGAAACCGTCGACCGCATCGCGGCGGTTGTCGGAAATGAAATTATCCTGGAATCGGAAGTTCAGGACATGCTTCATTCCTATCTTATGCACCAAAGCAAGAATCTGAGTGCGGCCGAAAAAGAATCCACTCGGATGATGATTATGCAGCAAATCATCAACAACAAAGTCCTCTCGTATCAGGCCGAAAAAGACAGCATCGAAGTAACCCGGCAGGAGACCGAGCAATCGGTGGATTACCGGATCAAGAACCTGATCCAGTATTTCGGCAGTGAAGATAAGCTGAAACAAGCCCTTGAAAACGAGGGCATGAATATGCGGGACTTGAAGAAGCAATATTTGGAAGATGCCAAGGCCCAGATTCTGACGGATAAGATCAAGATGGAAAAAACCAAGAATATCGCCATATCGGCGGTAGAAGTCCGAAGCTTTTATCAATCCTATCAGGACAGCCTGCCGGAACAGGAAGAAGCGATCAAGATCAGTTACATTTTTTTGAAGAGTGAGGATAAATTTCCGGAGATGGCCAGGCAGTATTCCCAGCATGCACCGACGGCCGCCAATGGCGGGGATCTGGGATGGATCAATATCGGGCAGGGCGAGATCATGCCGGAACTGGAGCAAGCGATGGCAGATCTCAAGCTGTTTGATATATCTCAACCGATCGCGACCCGGTTTGGGATTCAACTGATTCAGATTTACAATCAGGATACCCTGCGCAAATCCAATAAAATCCGCCATATTCTCTTCCAGAGTTCCGCCACCGATCAGCCGGAAATCATGAAGAGAGTGGAACTGATCCGGAAGGAACTCGATCTGGGCAGTCAGATTATGAAACAGAAATATCAGCGTCTGGATAGTCTGCGTCAGGCTATGCTCGCGGGTGCTTCGTTCGACGATGCCGCCAAACAGTATTCCGAGGATCCGCTTTCCAAAGACAGCGGCGGGAATGTCGGCTGGCGCCCGGTGGACGATTTTAAAATGCTCTTTCCCGACCACTATCAGCAGATAGAAAAACTCCAGCCGGGACAAATCAGTCCGCTGTTGATCTCCGACGAGGGATTCTATATCATCAAAGCCCTGGATCATCAGGCCAAACGAAAGCTTACGCTGGAAGAGGACTGGTCGGTAATCGAGAAGTATGCCACCGAATTTAAAAAGAACCAGATATTCAATGACTGGCTGGCCAAGATTTCTCAAAACTACTACATCGAAATCAAATGAGACTCGATCTGTTTCTGAAAAAATCCCTTGTTTTCAAACAGCGGAGCCTGGCTCAGACGGCCTGTGAAAAGGGGTGCATCCTTGTCAATTATCAGCCGGCTAAGCCGGCCAAGGAGATCAAGATCGGGGATCTGATCGAAATCCGGTTGGCAGAGAGCACCACCTCGCTCAAAGTCCTGGAGATCCCTACCGGCAACGTCTCCAGGGAAAAAGCCCGCGAGCTTTATCAGATCCTCGATCGGTCGCCATGAAGTCGGATTGCGCCATCATCATTCTGACATACAACAGTGAGGCCTATATCCCTGCCTGCCTGGAGCGATGCTTTGCCCAAACCCGCCCGGCGGCTGAGATTGTGGTGGTGGACAACGGATCCACCGATCCGACGCCGAATTTAATCCAAACCATCGCTCAAGACCGGCCGGAGGTTCAATTTTACCCTCTGGATCAAAACATCGGTTTTGCCGCCGGAATGAACTACGGCATCCGCCGATCTACCCGACCGTTTATCCTGTGTCTGAATGCCGATCTGTATCTGGATTCAGACTATTTGGAAACCATGATGCCGCTCTGGGAGGATTACCCCGGAGTCGGATCCCTGATCGGCCGGATCCGCCGTATGGATCAGCCGAACCGTCTTGACTCGGTCGGTAATTACCTGTCGTGGCGATTCACCCTGAAAAATTCATCCAATACCACTCGTCCGGAACTCGTTTTCGCCGCCAATGGGTGTGCTCCCTTCTATCGGCGGCAGATGCTGGAATCGATCCGGATCGACGATCAGTATTTTGACGAACGCTATTACGCTTTTATGGAGGATACCGATCTGGCATGGCGCTCCCAGTTGGCGGGCTGGCATAGCCTGTATTGGCCAGGATCCGGAGGTGACCATAAACGGTCCGGCACCTTTCAGGGACAAGCCCCTTTCTTTGCCAAACCACAATCTGTTCAATACCTGGTCATGATCAACCGCTATCGAACTCTCATCAAAAACATCGGACCTTTCTATCTCGGATTGCTCTCCCCTATCCTGCTGCCGATAGAACTCCTGATATGGCTGGTTTTGATCCTACATTCCCAACTCAATCCGGCCGCTTTGATCGAGATTATAACCCGGATCGGCCAGGAACGGGATTATCTGAGACACTGGAGTAGCAAAATCAAATCCGGGAAAAAACGGTCCCGCCTTTTTTTTATTCGGTATATTCGCTTTTGAGCCGCGCATTAAATATTGACTTTTAATAAAAATTAGATATACTATATCTTAGCATCCAACGAGAAGGAGTGTTTTTATGAAAATAGGATTGATTGGTCTGCCCTATTCCGGCAAAACCACCATTTTTCAGGCCATTATCGGCCAATCCGTCGATTTGAATCATCCCTCGCTGCAAAAAAACAAGTATATCCCTCATATTGTGGAAATCCAGGATGAGCGATTGAATCGGCTGACCGCCATCTTCAACCCGAAAAAGAAGGTCCCGGCCACCATCGAGTTTGTCGATTTTATGGGACTCTCTCAAAAGGAAGACTTTAAAGGATTTGAAACCACCTTTCTGAACGGATTCAAATTGATGGACGGATTCGTCATCATCCTGAAAGGGTTTGAGTATCAGGGAGAGCCGTCTCATCCGTTGCGTGATCTGGAAACCATTCTGTCGGAGTTTCAGATATCCGATCAGATCATTATTGAAAACCGTTTGGAGCGGCTGGAGGCTCAGATTAAAAAGGTCAGTCAGCCTGAACTGAAAGAGGAGAAGAAGGCATTGGAAAACTGTCTGGCTGAGGTTGAGCGGGGCAATCCGTTGCGCGATGTTGAGCTGTCCGATTATGAATTGAAGATGCTGAGAGGGTTTCAGTTTTTGACCCTCAAGCCGGTCGTGGTAGTGATCAATGTCGATGAAACGCAGTGGCAGACTCATACGGATCCGGTCCAGTATTTGAATCAGGAATGGCTCAACCGCTATCCGGCGATGGTGATTTCCGGGCAGATTGAAAAGGATATCGCGATGATGGAGGAAGAGGACAGCCGGGACTTCAAGAAGGACTATGGAATCACGGAGGCGGCGACCGACAAGATGATCCGGGCATCGTTCGATCTGTTGGACCGGATCGTTTTTTTTACCGTCGGCGAGGATGAGGTCCGGGCCTGGCCGATCCGGCGTGGAGATACAGCCCAGCGGGCGGCCGGGGCCATCCATTCCGATATCGAGCGCGGATTCATTCGGGCTGAGGTGATCCACTATCAGGATTTTATGAAGGCCGGCTCCATGTCGGCCGCCAAGGAAAAAGGATGGTGGCGGCTGGAAGGCAAAGAATACCCGGTCAAAGACGGGGATATCATCAATTTCCGTTTTTCGGTCTGAGATCGGGAGCCGGATCTGTACGCCTATCCCTTACTCCATTCACCCCTTAACGATCGGCAGCCCACCATGATTCTCACCCAAACCCTTTCCATTCCAACCCAACAACGCACCCAATGGATTGATATCACCCCACCGGTCAACCAAATCATCCGGGATTCCGGGATTATCAATGGAAATGTCATCCTCTTCGTTCCCCATACCACCGCCGCCATCACCATCAATGAAAATGCCGATCCGTCCGTGGTCCGGGATATCGATCATCATCTCAACCGGATGATCCCGTTCGATAACCACTATACCCACCAAGAGGGTAACAGCGCCGCCCATATCAAATCATCCCTGATCGGCACTCAGATCGTCGTATTGATCCAACAGGGACACCTTAAACTGGGCACATGGCAGAGTATCTATTTTTGCGAGTTCGACGGCCCCCGAACCCGCCAGTGTCACCTCCAGATCGCAGGGGATCCCGCATGAAATCCCATCCTTTTGTCCTGATGATCCCTTCCGATTTCCATCGGCTGGAGGATACCCTGACCCAGTTGGAAGCCTTTTTTCTTTCCCATCACCTCGACCAGGATACCGTCGATAATCTGGTCATCGCCTCCAGCGAAATTATCAGTAACGCCATGGAGCACGGCAACCATTACGATCCCGATTTACAGGTCTCCATCACCATCCGGATGACTCCCCGCGAAATCATCATCGCCATCAAAGACCAGGGACAGGGATTCACCGAAAAAAACATCGCCGATCCTCTGTTGAAAGATAATCTGACCAAAACGGAAGGCCGGGGGATCTTTATCACCCGCCACCTGGTCGATCATGTCCAGTTCAACTTTACTCCTACCGGGACCGAAACCATCCTGACCAAACACCTTGAATAATTAAACCCGATCAATTATGCTGTATAATGTCCTGACAATTTTCCTCTTCATCTTCTTTATTATCAATATATCCTTCATCTATCAGATCTATTCGATTCCGGAACGCAAAAAGGAGCACTCGCTTTTTGCAGGATTCTTTATCATTATCGCCGTCAATTTCATCCATTTGATGATCTACTGCTTTCTCTGGGTATTGGATATCCAGCTTGAAGAGTACCGAACCACTCCTTTTTTCAACATCTATTATTTCTCCCTCTTGTGCTACCCCCAGATGTTGCTGATATCACTTAACTTCCCTTTTCCATCCCCTCTCACCCGAAAAATTCGCCACCCCGGACTCTGGCTCCACTTACCCTATATTTTTCACTTCCTGCTGGCCATCTCCATTTCATTACCCAGCCGAATCATCGATTTTCTTGAGTACCAAAAATATACCTATAAAAATTCCTTTACCTTTAAAGTCATCGAAGGATTATCATTCTACACGTTCAAACTGATCGATGTATTCTTCAGTTTTCACATGCTGTTTTTCGATTATCTCAGCTTTATTTACTTCGGATTGACCTTGTATATTCTGGCCGTTAAAAATCGGATGGTTTATTCCAACAATCTTAAAAAGCAGACCACCCTGCTGTTGGCCTCTTTTCTGGTGTTCGGACTCTTCAAGCTGCTGATCAATCAACTGGTCCAAGATATCATTACCGGAACCATCCTGTTTACGCTGATGGTGATGGTTTTTTATCTGTTGTTTATTATCAACTTTTTCAAATACAAGTTGCTCTCAGTCCCGATATTCTTCCGCAAGGGGATCACCTTTACCCTCTTCTTTACCCTGGTATTCCTGGTCTATCTGTTTTTTTACGATAAACTTAAAAAAATGGTGATTCTGGCGGTCGGGTACGAACCGACCGCTCCGGTAGTGGAACTGTTTTTAACCTTTATCAGCATCATTTTCATTCCGTTGTTCATCAATCGGTTGGATGACTGGCTGGATCGTTTGAGTAATAAGAAGAATATCAATCTACATCGGCAGTTTCAAATCATGACGCGGGAACTGTTGGGAAAACTGGATTTGAATGAAGTGATCCAACTGTTGGGCAACATGATGAATGAAACGCTGAAAACCCCTTTTATCAGCCTCTTCATATTCAAGTCGAATACGATTCAGATCTATGATTTCCCGGGGACCAACCAGTCCGAGTTCCGTATTCTGGATAAGGAGAAGATGATTCTGAAGAACATCATTCTGACCAATGATTTTGTCGAGCTGGACGAGATCGAGAAACGGCTGGAAGAATTCGGAATTCTGGAGTTATTCCGAAAGAAACATATCCGCTATCTGGCGTCGCTGAAGCGCAGTGACAGCATTTTGGGTTTTCTGGGGATCAGCCTCAAGAAGAACAATCAACCGATCGTGTATGATGAGCAGATTCTGATCAGTATGTTATCCAACCAGTTATCGGCCGTGATCGAGATTGCCAATTTGTATATGGAATCATTGGAAAAAGCCCGCTTGAAGCAGGAGCTGGCCATTGCACGCGATATCCAGAACGCGCTGCTTCCCAGTGTGTTTCCCCAATCTCCCTTCTATCAGATTGCCGCTCTTAACTATTCCTGTCTGGAGGTCGGAGGCGACTATTTTGATGTCTGGAATCTTGCGGATGGCCAATTGATTTTTGCCATCGGTGACGTATCCGGCAAGGGTGCACCGGCGGCCCTTCTAATGTCGGGAGTCCAATCCGCTCTTCGCTCCCTGTTCCTCTACTCCCGGGATATTGAAGACATATTCTGCAAACTGAACGCCCTGATATGCCAGAACGCTCAGGGAAAACGCTTCATCACCTTTTTTGTCGGATTACTGGATCCGGTCAACCGGCAGTTGAATTATATCAATGGTGGTCATAATTATCCTTTTCTGGTGAAATCCGATTGCCGGGTCATCACCCTGGAGGAGGGAGGTATTCCGTTGGGTATCATGACGGATACGGATTACACCCGTTCAGTCGTCACTCTGGATCCCGGTGATCTGATTTTCCTTTACACCGATGGAATCTCCGAAGCCTTTAATCCCAGAGAAGAAGAATATGGGGAAGAACGATTACTCAATTGTCTGATTCGAAATTATCAGGCCCATCCCGACCAGATCAAGGATGCTGTATTTGAGGATGTGACGCGGTTTACCGAGAATTTCGCTCAGACGGACGATATCACGTGTATGATCGTCCGCTATAATCAATAAAGCCGATGCAGATAATTATAGCGCACCCTAAGAATGCGCTTGGCGGCATAGTTGGAGGGATTGTATTTGATGGGGCTGGACAGGATCACCACCAGACGGATGATCTCTTCCCGACTTAGCTTTTTCACCTCTTTTTTGTAATGATAACGGGCTGCCGCTCCAATTCCGTAGACCCCTTTCCCCCATTCGGCATAATTGAGATAGAGTTCCAGGATCCGTGATTTGGGCATTACCAGTTCCATTTCCAGGGTAACAATCATTTCCAGATACTTGCGGAGCCACAATTTATGAGGCAGCAGAAACAGGGTACGGGCAGTTTGCTGGGTAATGGTGCTGGCTCCGTAACGGCTGTAGCCGGCCCGCCGATTCCGGTGATAAGCCAACCGGATGGCCTTTATATTTATACCCCAGTGTTCGTAAAACACATCATCCTCGATCGAAACCACCATCTTGGGGATGACGGAATCCATAGAGGCTATGGGTATAAAATTTCTTGGCTGGCTCTGATACTGATAAACCAGTTTTCGATACAGCATCAGCGGCGTATAAGGAGGATTCAGCCAGTTATAAGCGATACAAAGTATCATAATCAGTAGTATGAAAACAATATGGACTATCACGAGCCATCGGAGGGTCTTTTTCAGGATGGATCCGAGTTTAGCAAATGAAATCGTTATGGTCGTCCTTTCTGCTTTGGAAACCGGAGCAGGGAAGCGGATCATCCGGCTTCAATGATCCGTCATTGCTGATAGATTGTCTGATAATCCGGCCTAAGTGCTGCACAAAACACCAACCGTATCATACAAAATAAAATCACCAAAACCAATATAAAAATCAACTCTGCCAAGTTGATTGAAACTGTCGATCAAATTATTAATTCATGACAGTTCACCATATTTGTCCAAGCAGGTGGGCCCTGCCGGGCGCACAAAAAAAAACCGGCAATGAACAAAATTCATTGCCGGTTTTTTTACTCAGATCTCAGTTGTTATCAGAAACCAACCTTGAAACAGAAGACATGGTTGGCATCGAAATACTGAGAGGAACGGAAAGCGTAATCGAAGAAGAGCTGGCTGGCACCCATTTTAAGCTGGATACCCCCACCGGCGGTAAAGGAGAAATCATATTCTTCCGAATCGCCGCCGGTCGGCATATAGTAGCCGGCTCGGAGTGAAACCAGTTTATTGTAGGTATATTCACCGCCCAGTTTGATCAAATCATGCTCATAGTTATTATTCTGGAACATGGAGGTTACAGATAAATCACTGTGAGCCAGTACTTGACGGTTATAGGTGAACCCGAATTCCACGCTGGCCGGCAGGCTGCTGGACATTACCTGACGGGAAACAAACTGAGGGCCCTCCCCCACACCGACGCCATCCCGCTTTTCCAACAGGGCTGATCCGGAATACTCCATATCGGTCCCGATATTTCGAACCACGATCCCCAGCGATAATCCCGGCATCCCGGCAAAGGTATGATACTGGATCCCGATATCGAAAGCCAGAGCGCTGGCGCTGGCCCTGGGGACCGATTCATACACCAGCTTGGTGGCCATACCAACCTGGATGATATCGGTCAGTTTCTTGGAGAAGGTGATGCCGGCGGTGACATAGGTCGGGGAAAAGGTACGTCCCGACTTGCCATCATAATCCTGATTGGTGGTCAAGGGGATATCACCGAAACTGAGGGTTTTGATATCCAGTCCCAGAACGCCCAGGTTCATGATTTTGGTACCGACCGCGAAATAATTGACTCGAATGTCATACAGGGTATTCATGGTGGAAAACATGGCCGAACCGCCACTCTCGATCGAGGAGAGCCCGGCCGGGTTCCAGTAGATAGCTTCCAGACCCGAGGTGGAAGCCAGATTGGCTCCGCCCATGGCCAGATCCCGGGCGCCCACCGGAATGAGCACCTGAGTACCGGAAGAGGTTCCGACTCTGTCCGCATCACCACCATAAATGGGCGATAATGCCAACACAAGCAATACCATTAAGACAATGGTTCCTATGACTTTATAGTTACTCTTCATTATCCACTCCATTTTATCTGTTTTTCCTGGTTAAAAGCCTATCCTCGGGATTAATACACATCCAGAATCTGCTCGCCCTGAATGATCATGATTTTCAGCATCTTGGTCTCACCCAGTTCCGGCATGTCAATGTAGGCTACGTACATGCCGCTGGCAATCTGGAGGTTGTTTTCGTTCAGCAGATCCCAGCGGTAGAACTGAGAGCTGTCGTCTTTTTCCAGCTTGCGGACTTGGACTCCCGCCAGGTTAAAGATACGGATGGTGGCTTTTTTGGGCAGATGACAGAACGTAACGAAGCGGTCGAAACGGTTGGTTTCTTCCGAATTGTACGCGTAATACGGATTGGGGAAGACATTGATCTTCTTGACGTCTTCCTTGGCGGCATCGGCGGTTTCCTTGGTACCGGTAACGGTAAAGATGAACTCGTCGGCGTCGGTATTGATATGATTGGCGTAAATGGTGAACACATCGCCTTCGGTCGGAACTTTAGCGCCCCGACGGCTAGCAGTCAGCACCCACATCACATCCATATCGACACACTCATTCAGGAAATCCTTCTTATAGGCATCCTGCGGAGTCGCCTGATAGTCGGAAGCAAAGATAAACAAGATATCCCGAACCGAGGTATTACCGCCTTCAGTATCATAGCGGCCGGGGAACCATCGGCCATTGACCATACCACTGGTGGTGTTATTCTCCAAAAAACCGATGGTTAGTTGCTTATTATGTTCAACATCCCAGGCCGATACACAGATCGGGACCATATCCTGATAAGGATAGCCGCCGGTTTTGTTGATAATATAGGGTTCGAATTCGGGCTTGGCGGCCGCACTCGCCGCACCGCGCAGATAGCGATAAGCCATTGATACATTGGGACTGTTGGGATTCAATGGCGTTCCGGTCTCGTCGGTGGCGGCAAATCGCAATTCCACGTTGACCAGCTTGTCGGCCGGAAGATTGGAGCCGAAGAAATTATTGCCCCATCCACAGGAACCTTCAAATCCTTCCAGTGCCCATAGATCGCCTTCCAGCCAGGTCAACCACCGGTTGGCCGAGGGAGTGTACAGCCAGTCTTTCATGCCCATGGCCGGACCGGCCACGCGAACCTGGATACCGTCAACCAACGGATGATCGGCCGCATTGGCCACATCGTCAGCCTGATAGATTCCCGTGGAGAACAACGTTGTTCCCAGGGTGGTATTTTTCAGATTCCACAGATACGTACCATAAGTCGGTGAATCCTCATTCTGATCCAGGGCGAAGGTAACCTTGTAGGTATAATCCTTCAGAGCCGGTGGATCGATAACTGTTGCGGTCACGATTCCATCGCTGTTGCCTGAGCTGTGAGTTACGGCGATATCGGACTTGACATTCCCGCCCATGACCACACCGGGCTTGGGGGATTGCGGGACAACCGCCACCACCACCTGGCCCGATTCGAGGGCCTTGTCCTCGATCAGAGTCGGAGCCTCATTGTAGTTGTAAGCCGTTACCACAAAATAGTAGGTATTACCAGGGAATATCGCCGTTCCGGTCAGATAATCCTTCTCGACGATGAAATAGCGCTGAACGCCCTTATCCGCACCGTACTGAACAGGCACTTCCACGATCTGGCCATACTTGGACACAAATACCTTGCCCATGATGACCGTCACGCCATCGATCTTGTCGAAGGTCGCGATCCGGACCCCCTGCTCCAGGGTGGCCGAGGCGCTGGGAAGTTGATAGATATTGTAGCCCTGGAAATTATACCCGGTCAGGGGATTGTCTTTCTCAGTTTCGGCCACCGAGGCCTGATTTTCACCCCAGTTCAGGACGATCACATCTTCGGTTCCGGTAGCCGTTACCGAAGGTGTGGCCGGGGCTTTCGGCACCGATGAAAACAGATCGTTATACAGCTTCTGAGCAACGATATCATTGGATTTAAGAGCGGAAACCGAGACCAGATTATCGCTGCCCGATCCGCCGACAACCGCCACTACGACTTCCTGGGTATCGCCCTTGGCCAGAGTGAACGGACCGGAAGACTGGGTCATGCGGCGGTCGCCATAGGGAAAGTTATCCCCCTGGCCATCCACATCACCGGAATTGGTCACCGGATCACCACTCAAGCAGAAAACGGTCGGCTGTCCCTTGGTCGGACCTGAACCTGCCGTAAAAGGAGTCGGATTGGTGACATTGGTATTGGGAATCAATCCGCGAATCAGGTTAAACCACTGCTTGGTACCGTCATAGGTTTTCTGATCCGGATCTTCGATCGCACTTCCAGCCGAAAAATAAGCGAAGGAGGTCATCGGCAGATTGATTTTGCCGGGACCGATCTTTTTCAGATCGAAGATAGCATAATCCTGGGCATCATCGACTCCGTTCTTGTTCAGATCCTGGCCGGCAATACCGTCAACCATCGGCCCCTGGAAGAAGTCGTAACCGACCGCCGGAGGCGCGATACCGAAGGGTGAATAATTTGCATCGGTGGCCTGACCGTTGTAAACGAAACCCAGGCTGAGGGTGGTATCGCAGCCCACGAAATCGTCGCCGGCTTCACCCAGATCCGGGTCGCACCACTGGGAAACGAACATCGAATCGACATCATACTGGGATTTATTGATCATCTTGATCTTCTTGAAAACCAACTGACCCAGAGCTGCTCCGGGCTGATTATAGCCCCAGAGAGTAATCTGAATTTCCAGCCCAATCGGCTTGGATCCATACAGTTCCAGCGTTTTACTCTCATCCAGATCGTTGATGACCAACCAGACCACCTGATCGGCATTGGCGATCCCGGGTTTATCGACCCCGGCATCCCACGCTCCATTTTCATTGACATCGACATAGGGGGCACCCAGATCGCCGGGCCACTCCTCCCAGTCCAGTTTATATTGGGCGATCACTTCATCACACTGGGCATCGGTCACCGAAGCAATCGAAATGCTGTTGATTTCAGCCGCATCCTGCTTGACCTGGGCCCGGGTCAGGGTTTCCCAATCGGACCGGATACGATAAACTCTGGCCCGGTAGTCATCCGAACTTACGGCCGTCCCGTCGGACTGAATCCACCCCGGCTGGGTGCCGATGGTATAAGCGAATCCGCCGCACCGCAGCGGGGTGTCGGAAATGCGCTGCCCGCCCTGGCTTAGATACCCGGCGAAAATGAAACCGTCCTGATAAATCGCGGCTGCGGTTCCGCGGGGGTAAAACCCTCCTGAATTACCACCGGGAGTATGGGCACTCTCACCATCATAAAAAATCCAAAAACCCCAGTTGCCGATATTGGACAAGGTGCGGACATATTTGGCAGCCGAAGGTTTCCATAATCTCTGGTTGCCGTTGGTCGTCAAACTTTTGGCATTGAGCATACCAACTGCCAGAAAGCCAACCATTCCAAGCAGCAGAATCATTATTTTAGCTTTATTTCGATTCATGACTACTCCTTAACGTTATAGTGCCATCTAACCGGTTACATCAATACGCGAAACGGATTCCGAAGAAGATCTGGCGAGGGGTATCATACAACTGAAATCCGATGACATCCCAATACGCCTGACTATTTTCCAGGTTGATGGCGCGATACATATCTACATAGCGATCACCCCAGGTACCGGCAAATTGCGAGTACCGGTCCTTCTCCGACAAAATCCCGTCATCATCGGCACTGCCGGTATAAGGGAATACATTGATCACATTCTTGGTATTGAAGAGGTTGTTGATCCGGACATAGACCGTAGCGGTGAACTTGCTGATATGGATCATTTTATCGAGTTTCAGATCCATTCGGTAGGTCCAGGGAGTAGTCGAAGCATTGATCGGTTCCAGCGCTTTTTTATCGCGGGTATCATTCATGTAGGAAACCCCGACATCATACGCGCTGACCTGCCCCATATTGAAGAAAACCTGGGTATAGGGATGACCGCTGGAGAAGGTGTACATGGCATTGATACCGAAATCGCGCAGATAGCGGACGGCATCGTTCGAATCGAAACGGTAGTCCAGAATGATCGAGCCGCGGTGGGTCTGGGAATAATCCAGCGCCGACACGATGGTCGGAACCTGGTACCCGAAATAGATGGCACCCTGAGAGGCAGCTTCGGTCGAGTTGGTGCCCTGCGCGTCGGTCAGGGTATAGTTGACCGAGGTCTGGATGCGTTTCATCCGGCGGGAATTGAACTGGAGTTCCAGTCCCTTGGAGGTGCTGAAATCTCCGTTGACCAGCGCATCGAAGGGCTTGATTAGAGCCGAGGCGTCGGGGGTGATCCGGGTCAACTGAGGCTGGCCTTTGATATTCTTATAGAATCCCGAGACGTCAATTGAGGCGAAATTGCCCAATTGCTGGCGAAACCCAATTTCATACGAGGTAGTGGATATCGGGCCCAGATCGAATCCCAGACCGCCGATGAAATAGTAACCGCCGGTAACTATCTGGCGGCCATACTGATAGCGGCCATAATACAGATCATTCAATTCGGTCATCTGGACAAATTTGCCGTACTGCATGTAAAAGATTGTTTTGTCACTGGCCGGGAAAGAGAAACCCAGACGCGGGCTGACCCGGATGGTGGCATCGCGTTCTTCCCAGGCGCTGTCCGGGAAAACGCCCATCTTGGAATCGATGGCCGGATTATTGATATTTTTGAGTTTGTAGTCATCCATGTCGAAATAATCCAAACGCACACCGGCATTGATAATCAGGAATTTGTATTCCAGCTTATCCTGCAGGTAAGCCGATCCGAAAATCGGATGTTTGGCGCCGTCGCGCCCTTCATCCAGTTCGTTGCCATGATAGTCATATCCGTAAGTATTCCCCATCCAGCGCTCCCACAGATTATCAGCCACCGCATTTTCATTTTTGAGGCTGCCATCCGCATTCA